>JAFQUH010000149.1 GCA_017408635.1 Ruminiclostridium sp.
CACGGAGTGAGAGTAGTAAAGAACTACGGCGGCGAGGAAAGAGAGATAGAGTCCTACAGAAAAGCGTCGGGGAAATGGGCAGACGCAGTAAAAAGAGCTGATATACTCTGGTATATGGTACAGCCACCTATAAGATATTTATTCACGATAGGCGAATTCTGTGCATTGTTCTTCGGCGGCAGTATGATACTGGGCGGACAGATGCAGCTGGGCGAGCTTATTCAGTTCACCACCTACGTATATATGCTTTACGGACCTATACAATGGCTGACCTCACTCCCCCGTGTGCTTGCTCAGGCTAAAGTAAGCGCTGGCAAGGTCTTTGAAGTCCTTGAAGAGCAGAACGATATCAAGGATAACGAAAAGGCAAAGGATATAGAGATAAAAGGCGATATCGATTTTCAGAACGTCTTTTTCGGCTACAAGGCTTATAACCCTGTACTTAAGGATATCAGCTTCAGTATAAAGCAGGGTGAGATGATAGGCGTTGTAGGTCATTCGGGCGTAGGTAAATCTACTCTGATAAACCTCATTATGAGATTGTACGATCCCACGGCGGGCGTTATAAAAATTGATGGTATGGATATAAAGGATATCTCCCAGACCTCTCTTCGCAGTCAGGTGGGCGTAGTGCTTCAGGAAACCTTCCTATTCAGCGGTACCGTTCTTGAGAACATACGCTACGCAAAGCCCGACGCCACCTTTGAGGAAATAATAACCGCCGCAAAGATCGCTAACTGTCATAGCTTTATAACCCGTATGCCCGACGGCTATAATACGATAGTCGGAGAACGAGGCTACAGTATTTCCGGCGGCGAAAGACAGAGAATCGCTATTGCAAGAGCAATCCTGCACGATCCTAAAATATTGATACTTGACGAGGCTACCGCCTCTCTCGATACCGAAACGGAAAAGCAGATTCAGGACGCTCTTGACCGTCTTATCGCAGGCAGAACGACAATTGCTATCGCTCACAGATTATCAACCCTTGCCAATGCAGACAGACTTATAGTGCTGGATAAGGGCAAGGTTGCCGAAATAGGCTCACATAACGAGCTTCTTAAAAACAAGGGTGTATATTATAATCTTGTTATGGCACAAAGACAAACGGCAAAACTGAAGAAATAAAGAAAACGGCTGACTTGCCATAAAAGGTAAGTCAGCCGTTATTTTATCTGAACTTCATCAGCATTACAAATAATCCGAATATAAGCACGGGGCATAAAACTACCCGTAGCTTTTCTTTTTTATCCTCTCCCGTAACCCGCTTCAGATTTGACATTCCGCAAAGGGCAACGACAAGAATAATAAGGGGCATACCGAGATATGCGATACTTGTAACGATATTTCCTATAGTGCTTACAAAATATATCACGCTATCAATAACCCCGTTGCCTGTCAGCAGTATCTGTTCATATATCGTCACGCTGACCAGCAGATTGTTTGCAATATGGAGCAGTATCGTAGGAACGATGCTTCTGTATCTTACCGCAATTATTCCGAATATCACACCGCTGAATACTGCATAGGCAAACTGATCAAAATTGCCGTGGGCAAGACCGAAAATAAGCGAGGATACCAGTATTGCAGGGGTATCTCCCATAGGTCGCATTGAGCCGAGTAACAGCTTTCTGTAAATAAGCTCCTCGCATATCGGGGCTACAAGAGCCGAGAATATAAGCATTACAAGTCCTGCGGAGCTATTGACGGGTGCAGTCTGCTCCATAACGTCGGGGATTTCTCCCGTGCCGAAAAGAAGCTGACATATACTGCTTATAAGATTAGTTATCTGGGAGCCACACATACCGAAGGAGAAGGTCGCCAGCAGCATTATAGCGGGATAGAAGGGGCTATTCTTATATCTGGGCAGAAGATGTCCCAGCTTACTGTACTTTTTATAAAGCACTCCGAACACGATGAATTTCGGGGCATAGGATACGATACTTGCAAAAACGTGAGTTATCGCAGTTTCGACCGCTGGTGAGGGCTCAACGAAAAAGGCTCTTACGATATACGCCAGAAAATAGAAGGCGCTGTTTTTTATCAATATCTCTAAAAACGAGAGTATGATAAGCGACGCACCCACATCAAAGCAGAGCCTTCTTAAATCTGAAGGGCGGAGCATATCAAGGCTTTCTACCCTGCTTAAATTATACTGGGTGTAGCGTTCTTTGATTTTATCTATAATATTAGTTTCCTGCATAGGCTTCCTTTTCTCTGTGTCATATAAAAATTACCGCTATCATAAGTAGCGTGCTTAAAATCAGACTTATCAGAAATACAGGCTCTTTTAAAAGCGCCGTCAGTTTTTCTCCCTTGGTCATTTCGGGGTAATTATTGACAGGGCGGTATAGTCTGTTTTTCTTCAGCTTTGATATAGCATTCACCATACCTGCAATCATAAAAACAAAAACTATAACGAGAAATACGCATAGCAGAATGAACATGGCATTTTCAAGGGAGTTCAGCTCCTCGCCCTTCTGCGTCTTTACTATACCTGATATTATAGGCTCACTTGTAGTAAAGGCAAGTATTATTGCCGCTACCGAATTTAATATGGCGTGTATTATAGTTGTAGGTATAAGACTGTCCGAGGCGTATCTTACGTAGCCCAGTACGATACCTACTACAAAGGTAAAGCAGAACTGATGCACGTTTCCGTGAGCGAGTCCGAAAAGCAGAGCTGATACCATTATAGCAAAGCCGTTTCCGTAGGGAGCAAGTCCCGTCTGTATTATACCTCTGAACCAGAACTCCTCGAATAAGGGTGCAATAATTACGAACTGTATCAGTAAAGCAACCACGGTAACGGTGGTTGTTACCGTTTCGCCGCTGGTTATCGGAGCGAAGGTATCCTCCACCGCCTGCTTGTTATTGGCAAGCAGGAAGGATATGACAAGCACGGTAAGATTGATTATCTGCCCCAGACCGTAGCAGGGTAATACCCAGGATACTGCCTTTGCTAGTCGGTTGCACTTTTTATAGTATATTCTGTTATCACTTTTCTTATATCCGAATACCTTCATAGTAAGAACTATCGGACAGATATAAAGAAAAATTATCGAAACCAGGGTAGAAATTATATATCTGCCCGTCGGATCAAATTCCTTCAGTAGCAGGCTCACGAGGTAATTTGCACCCTCGGCTACAAGCCTGAACACAAAAAGAATCAGTAGTGCAAGACCTGTCTTTTTGCAGGCTGCTCTGAATTCGCTTGTTATTGCCATCAATATTCCTCCTCAAAGCCCTTTTCCAGCATATCCAGTACGTAGCTTGGCAGAGCAAAGCTACCCTTATGGAGCTTTGTGTTGTAGTATTTTGTCTTTATTCCAAGACTGTTCCAGTATTCCTCGTCAAGATCCTCAACAGGATGCAATCCCTTACTAGCAAAGCCGAAAAGCCAATGGCCGCTGGCATAGGTGGGAATATGTGCCTGATATACCTTATGTAAGGGGAATACCGAGCTTAATCTCTTATGTGCCGCACACATCGCCTTGGCATCGTTTATATAGAAGGGGCTTTCGTGCTGATTTACAAGCACTCCGTTTTCTGTAAGGGCATTGTAGCAGTTGCCGTAGAATTCCTTTGTGAAAAGTCCCTCGCCCGGACCGAAGGGATCGGTAGAGTCTACTATGATAAGATCGTACTCGTTTATTTTTCTTCTTACAAAACGAAGCCCGTCGGTATAGTGGATATCCACTCTCTTATCGTCCATGGATACCGTCATAGAGGGGAAGTATTTTTTGCATACCTCCACCACCTTTTCGTCTATCTCCACTAAATCGATATGCTCTACAGTATCGTAGCGGCAAAGCTCTCTTATCGTGCCGCCGTCGCCCGCACCGATAACGAGAACGTTCTTTACGTCCTTCTTTACCGCCATAGGAACGTGTACTATCATATCGTGATAGATGAATTCGTCCTTTTCTGTTATCATTACGTAGCCGTCAAGGGCAAGGAGCTTTCCGAATTCCAGAGAATTGAAAACGTCTATTCTCTGATAGTCGGTTTCAGTCGTATATAAATGCTCATCTACCCTTATTGAAAATCTTACGCTGTCGCTGTGATTTTCAGTAAACCATAATTCCATTTTTTCGCCTTTCTAATTTTCAAGAATCATTATATTCTTAATTTCAAGATCCTCTGTACCTGTAAGGAAGCAGCCCTTCTCCCCTGCATAGTCTATATATGCCAGTATCTCCTCGGTTATCTGCTCACCTGGAGCAAGTATCGGAATACCGGGCGGATAGCACATTACAAATTCGCCGCTTATCTTTCCTGCACTTTCCTTTATGGGTACTGACTTTTTATTACCATAGAATGCCTCCTGAGGCGACATCCTTACAATCGGGTTTATATATTCGTGATCCAGCATACCCGTCTTATCCTTCTGATAGATGCGCTTGATGTCATTCAAAGCACCTATAAGGCGGTCAAGATAAAGTTCTCTGTCGCCTATTGAAACGTAGGCTAAAATATTGCCGATATCACCGAATTCTATCTGTATGCCGTAACTGTCACGGAGTATATCATATACCTCGATTCCCGCAAGTCCGATATCCCTTGTATGTATCGAGAGCTTTGTAACGTCGAAGTCATAGAAGGCACCGCCGTCGCACAGTTCCTTTGAAAAGGCATAATATCCGCCGATATCGTTTATCTCGCTACGCATATATTCCGCATAGCTTTTCACCTTTTCAAATATCTCCTTGCCGTGTAGGGCGAGATTTCTTCTGGAAATATCAAGGCTGGACATCAAAAGATAACTGCCGCTGGTGGTCTGCATAAGATTTATTATCTGTCTTATATAGCCTTCATTTACCGAATCGCTCGTCAGCAGAAAGCTGCTCTGCGTCAGCGAGCCGCCGCTTTTATGCATACTTACCGCCGCCATATCAGCACCTGCGTGCATACCTGCGACCGGCATTCCGTCGGCAAAATAGAAATGTGTGCCGTGCGCCTCGTCGGCAAGCAGGTACATCCCATTTTCGTGGGCAAGGTCGGCAATACGCTTTATATCCGAGCATACGCCGTAATAGGTGGGATTATTCACAAATACCGCCTTGGCGTCGGGATTTTCCTTTATCGCCTTTTCCACATCCTCATATCTCATACCAAGAGGAATACCCAGCTCCTTATTGACGCCAGGATTTACGTAGACGGGTACTGCACCGCCTAAAATCAGGGCGTTGATGGCGCTTCTGTGAACGTTTCTCGGCATAATTATCTTTTCGCCACGCTTTGCAACGGCAAGCACCATAGCCTGCACCGCCGCAGTCGTGCCGTTTACTATAAAGAAGGCGTTCTTACAGCCGAAGGCGTCAGCGGCAATCTGCTCCGCCTCCTTGATAACCGAAACAGGATGGCATAGATTATCAAGCGGCTTTGAGGAATTGACGTCAACGGTCATACATTCTCTGCCTAAAAATTCCGTCAGCTCGGGGTTGCCTCTGCCCATCTTGTGTCCCGGAACGTCAAAGGGTACTATTCTCTTTTGTCTGTAGGTTTTAAGTGCCTCGTAAATCGGGGCTTTGTTCTGATTTTCCATATATTTTATCCTTGTTTATATTTAAATATTAAGAATTCTTACATAATAACACCAAACGGGGTTTGGGGCGTAGCCCCAAGCGGGTAACAAGGGGCGGCAAGCCCCGCCCAATCCCCCTTCCTTCGGGGAAGGGGGTAAGGGGGATGGGGCTATAATTATATCCGCCAAAGGCTTCAATATATATTCATTCCCGAATATATCTCTATCATCTCACGACGCAGACTTTCGGTGATACGGAGCCTTTCCTTGGGCGGTATATCGTAGATATCCGAATTGAAAAGGTAATTCTTAAGCTCCATTTCCCTTATCATAAGTCTTGTATGGAATATATTCGCCTGATATACGTTTATATCGGTGGCGTCGTATTTTGTAAGGGTGTAGTCGTTTATGAAATCCTGAATGGAGGTTATATCGTGGTCAAGATACAGCTTGCGGCCGCCCATATCTCTTGTAAAGCCTCTGACACGGTAGTCTATCGTGATTATATCCGAATCAAAGCTACCGATAAGATAATCAAGGGCGTTAAGCGGTGAAATTTCTCCGCAGGTGGAAACGTCTATATCCACACGGAAGGTGGAAATACTGTTATTCGGATGGTATTCGGGATAGGTATGTACGGTAACGTGGGATTTATCAAGATGTGCCACCACCGTTTCACTTTTCTTACGCATACGGGGATTAAGCGGCTCGCCCTTTACCAGTCCCTTGTTACAGCTGGGATCTATTTCCGTTCCCTCTGTTGCCTTTTCGGAAATAAGCAGAGTTACACTTGCTCCCTGGGGATCGTAGTCCTGCTTTGAGATATTCAGCACGTTGGCTCCTATTATATCCGTAACGTCACAGAGTATACCGGTAAGTCGCTCGGAATTGTACTGCTCGTCTATATAGTCTATATAATCCCTCTGCTCCCTTGCGCTCTTTGCATAGCAAATATCGTAGATGTTGAAGCTCAAGGTCTTGGTCAGATTGTTGAAACCGTACAGCTTAAGTTTTTTCTCCAAATATCACCACAGCCTTTCTGTATATTCTGCCTGTTTTTTTACACAACTATAATAATATAATAAACGGAAGGTTTTGTCAATAAAAATCCGTGAAAATAAATACAGAAGCTGTATAATGATTATCCCTCTTGTTTTTTGCCGTTATTTTATACCCTTGTTTGTTGTGCAAATATATTAACAGACAGGGTTTCAAAAGCCCGCATATGTTAAAATTGTGGATTTTTTAACAAACCAAATTAATATTGAAAAAAGTACTTGCAAAAATGCGAATAATTTGGTAAAATAATAGACGTAGAAATACAGTATATTTTGAGGGTATCCTCATACAAATAATGAAAAAGCGAAAGGAAATAAGACCCATGAGCAAATTAAACAAGAAGAATGTTGAAGACTTACAGGTTAAGGGCAAGAAGGTTCTTGTACGTGTTGACTTCAACGTACCTATGAAGGAAGGCGTTATCACAAACGATAACAGAATCGTTGCAGCTCTTCCCACAATCAACAAGTTAGTAGAAAACGGCGCAAAGATCGTTCTTTGCTCTCACCTTGGCAAGCCCAAGAACGGTCCCGAGGACAAGTTCTCCTTAAAGGCTGCTGCTGAAAGACTTGCACAGCTCGTTGATACAAAGGTTATCTTCGCAAAGGATGATACAGTAGTAGGCGAAAACGCAAAGAAGGCAGTTGCAGAAATGAACGAGGGCGAAATCGTAGTTCTCGAAAACACACGTTTCCGTGGTGCTGAAGAAACAAAGAACGGCGAAGCATTCGCAAAGGAACTCGCTGATCTCGTTGACGGCGAAATGTTCGTTATGGACGCTTTCGGTTCTGCTCACAGAGCACACGCTTCTACAGCAGGCGTTACAAACTTCGTTAAGGAAACAGCAGTTGGTTACCTTATGAACAAGGAAATCGAATTCTTAGGCAACGCTGTTGAAAGCCCCGTAAGACCCTTCGTTGCTATCCTCGGCGGCGCAAAGGTTGCTGACAAGCTCAACGTTATTTCCAACCTCCTCGAAAAGTGCGATACACTTATCATCGGTGGCGGTATGGCTTACACATTCTTAAAGGCAAAGGGCTACGAAGTAGGTACATCCCTTGTTGACGACGAAAAGATCGACTACTGCAAGGAAATGCTCGAAAAGGCTGAAAAGCTCGGCAAGAAGCTCTTACTTCCCATCGATACAACAATCACAAAGTCCTTCCCCGATCCTATCGACGCTGAAGTTGAGATCACAGTTGTTGACGCTGACAAGATTCCTGC
>JAFQUH010000150.1 GCA_017408635.1 Ruminiclostridium sp.
GATTTCGTGAACGGCGTGTGGTTCTTAATGCGCCGAAGGAGCATCAAGGTTCACTCAGCCGTCGAAATCTATGATTTCGTGAACGGCGTGTGGTTCTTAATGCGCCGAAGGAGCATCAAGGTTCACTCAGCCGTCGAAATCTATGATTTCGTGAACGGCGTGTGGTTCTTATAATATATGTTAATAGATATGTTAATTGATATGTTATGAATTCAGAAAGGAAAAAACTATGATTTGTACAATTGCCAGCAACGGAAAAGAATTTGCTTCAGGCGTTCTCAACGAAAGTGAAGAGCCTGTTATATCAATAAAGGCGGCACTCCGTAATAATATATGGAAGCTGTTCACTATGGGCTACGACGAGTTCTACTCAAATACGGAAATAGGCGTTCCCTTATGGGCAGGCGCTACTGTTACCGCTCTGGAAATGTTCAACGAGATAAAATTCTATGCGGTAATTCCTTATGAAGAACAGACTACTGCCTGGCCCGAGCCTCAGAGAGATATGTACTATTCCGTTCACGAAAAGTCCGAGGACGTTATAATGCTGGACACTCATTTTGAAGAGGGCTGCTACAGACGTGCTGACGAATATATGATAAACGACAGCGACGCCCTGCTCTATTACGGCAAGTCGGACGACGACTCCTATATACTGAAATATGCCAGAAAGCAAGGCATAAGGATATTTATCTTCAGCGATGATAAGCTGGAAATTGAATAAAATTACTATCACCCTCTGACGATTAAATCAGAGGGTGATTTCTGTTTTAACAGTAATTTTAAAAATATTTGAAAATTTTTAAAAAACCCCTTGACAAATCGCCACAAAGTGATTATACTGTATATATAACACATAAACAGTTACAAACACCGTATATACACTTTAATGAAAAAGGAGTTTTTTATTATGAGAAAAATAATTCTTATCGTAGCACTTGCCTGGTCGGCAATCAATCTCACAATCGGTCTTATAAACGGAGTTGATTTAAACACACCCTCTATAATAATACCGATATTATTAGCATTAGTTATGGGACTTAAAAAGGTTACAAGAAAAGCAGGATGATAACGAAAGGAGTAAGGTATGAAGATTCTACAGAATTCAGACGTTCCTATCTACAAGCAGATAGCGACACAATTCAAGGAGCAGATCATGAATGCAGAAATCAAGGAGGGCGAATATCTTCCCTCTATAAGAGGACTTGCAAAGGATCTTAAAATAAGCGTCATCACCACGATGAAGGCTTATGAGGAGCTGGAAGGCGAAGGACTTATCAAGGCAGTCCAGGGCAAGGGATATATAGTAAACGCTCAGGATACCGAGATGATAAAGGAACAGCATATGCGACTTTTAGAACAGCATCTGCAGAACGCCATAGACAGCTCACGGCTGGCAGGCGCATCGCTTGATGAAATGATTTCAATGCTCAAGGTCTTATATACAATGGAATAAGGAAAGGGACAGAAAATGACTAACGTTATAGAAACAAAGGGACTTACCAAAACCTACGGTAAGGATTTTAAGATGGGCGGTCTTGATTTAGGCTTCCCCAAGGGCTTTGCAACGGCACTAATCGGTGCCAACGGCGCAGGTAAGACAACTCTTATGGATATACTCTGCGGTATCACCGCAAAGACAGAGGGCGAGGTAAAATACTTCGGCAAGGCAACAGACGTTGACGATGAAAACGTAAAGGACAGAATCGGCTACTGCTCTTCTCAGGGCTTGTTCCCTCCCAACTGGACAATAAAGGATATAATCTCCTCTATGAGCTGTGCCTTTGATGACTTTGACAAGGACAGATTCATAAAGCTCCTTGAAGAGATGAACGTAGAGCTTGGCAAGAAGAATAAAAAGGCACTTTACAAATTATCCGACGGTAACAAGATGAGAGTATATTTAGCCTCCGTCTTTGCAAGAAGAACGAATCTCCTTGTACTTGACGAGCCCGGCTCTTCTCTCGATCCCCTGATGCGTGACAGACTCTGCGACCGCTTCCGTGATTATCTTGACGCAGGCGACGGAGAAAACAGCATCATCTTCTCAACTCACAACATAGCCGATATGGAATATGCCGCTGACTACGCCATCTTTATGGATAAGGGACAGATAATCGAGCAGGGCTTTATCGAGCAGTTAAAGGAAAAATATATAATCGTCAGCGCAGACGCAGAGGATAAGGGTAAGATTGCAGGTCTTATGCTGACGGTTCATAGCTCACGTAGTACCGTAACAGGTCTTGCACTTGCGGAAAATCGTGAAAATCTGACTGCCGCAGGTGCGGTATGCGAAAACCCCACACTCCAGCAGTTAAGCGTTGAACTGCTCAAGATGGCGGAAGAATAATGGCAGGTGAAATATATGAAAAGCTTTAAAATATTTTCAGGCAGATACATACTGCGTATGCTGATTATTCTGCCTTTGGTATGGTTATTATGCTACGGTACGGGCTTCGCTATCGGTACTGTGGCGGGCAATATGGAGCCCGATACCGAGTCCTCGGTGACAGAAGAGATCGAGCCCGAAGAAGAGGACGAGGGCTTTATAGAAGGCTTTATGAGTAGTGCCTTTGCGATGATGGGCGGAATCACGGTAATCTCTACCACGGGTATTATTGCAAACTATATGTTCAGAACTGATGGCAGTAAGTACGTAAGAACGATAAGAAACAGTCACAAGCATTATACAAAGGCTTACGGCATTACCGCAGTAGCTTCTATATTCAGCGCAGTTATCGGTTGCCTTGCACTGTGCCTTATCTCTAACGTTATACTGGAGCTTCCCTTATTCACAGATCAGCTTATAAGCACGGTATTATGTACGGTTATTTCATCCGCTCTTGCCAATATTATCATTTCCTTTATGTTCTTTGTAAAGAGCAGTACGGTAAGAGGCATCCTTTTAGTCGTAACTATGATATCAACAATGATAATAAGCCTTATTATATCGGAAAACGTAGCTCTGAACTTTATTGTAGTAATTACTGCCGTATCACTGGTGCTTTTTATAGCGGCACTTATTGTAGCAACAAAAAGAATCCAGCGCAGATGGTTATTTGATTAAGGAGGACGTATGACAAAAAAAGAAAGAACAAAAAAGGCGATCGGCTTCTGCCTTAAAAAGACCTTTAAAATATGTTTTGGCCTTTTTCTGTGGGCTGTGATATATCTTTTCTTTGTGCTACTATCAGGTCTTATCCGTGAACCGGTAGGACACGAGGATTATTTTCTAAGCTCGGTGTTCACAACAATAGGAACAGGCATCCCGATTATGGCTGCAAGCCTTATGATGATAGACGTACATATCACAAGATACGTCCGTGTAAGCCCCTGCTACAAGGAGATATACACTATAGGAAAGCCCTTTGCCATGGCACTTTCCGGCATTCTTGCAATGGCGGGCGTTGTGATAGTAAACCTCATCTCTCTTGCCATAGGCAATATAGATATGGCGTCCTTTAACGATATTCTGATATTCGGTGCGATAGGCGTTGCGATAACACTTATACTTGCAGGTATACATTACAGCGGAGCATATATGCTCTTCTTAGCTTTATCGCTTTCAATGTTCATATGTTTATTCAACCCTGACTTTTTAAGATACGGCTTCGGCTTTGATACGGCAATGAGCTGTCTTATAGCAATAGGTTTACTTGCGGTATCGATCATACTCTGCTTTGTTATGGCAAAGATCTCCTACGGTAGAAGAGATTCAAAGCCTATAAATTCGATGGCAAAGACAATGCAGGTGTATAATACAAGCTGGAGTGCAAAGTAAAAAAATGATATGTTTATAGGGGCGGAAATTGTTATTTCCGCCATCAGACTGAAGAGAAACTCACGCACCGCAAAAATGCGTAAAGTTTTGACTTATCTTGCGAGTATATAAAAATATTGACACAGAAGTTTGGGAGAGCCATAAACGGCTCTCCCAAAGCATTTTTGCTTACTTCGTCATCCGCCCCTCAACGTACCATATGTACGCCTATCGGGGCAGTTTCCTCGTCTGCGTGCGTTTTTCATCGTCTGCCATCGTGCAGACAAAGACTTTGTCTGCACGATGGGCGGAAATAACAATTTCCGCCCTTTTCCTGTTGACAAACTATTAATATTTATAGTATAATATATAGTGTATAATTATAGGTATGCCATTTAATAAATTTACTTCAGGAAAGGGTGTGAGGAATTGTATAAAAAGGTTTTATTTGTTGCTTCTGTTGCCAAAAAACACATTTTACAATTCCATATTCCTTATCTGAAATGGTTTAAGGAGCAGGGCTATACCGTTCACGTATGTGCAGGTAATGACTTTGAAAAGGGTGATACCGTGCAGATCCCCTACTGTGACAAATATTTCAGGATACCCTTCTACCGTTCACCCTTTGCCACTAAAAACCTCACCTCCTACAAGGAACTGAAAAAGCTGGTAAAGACAAATCACTACGATATCATTCATTGCCACACTCCCGTGGCGGCGGCTATCGCCAGAATGTCCCTGCGTAAAGAACGTAAAAACGGAACTGTGATGCTTTATACCGCTCACGGCTTTCACTTCTACAAGGGTGCCCCCAAGACCAGCAAGCTCTATTATATGATTGAAAAAATGCTGGTAAAGCATACCGACGGACTTATAACAATAAACGAAGAGGACTATAAAGCGGCGGAAAAATTCAAGGGTAAGAATAAATGTAGAGTGTACAAAATACATAGCATCGGTGCAGATTTCGCCCCTGTGAAAAATCCTTCCCGCACAAGAGAAGAAATGAGAGAGGAATTCGGTATTCCCCTTGACGCCTTTCTTGTTATGTCCAATTCCGAAATAAACGAAAACAAGAATATAACCACCTCGATAAAAGCCGTGGCGGCAAACGAAAACGTATATCTGTTAGTCTGCGGCAGCGGTAAGCTACTGGAGGAATGCAAGGCTCTTGCAAAAGAGCTTAACGCAGAGGAAAGAATAAAATTCGCAGGCTACCGCTTTGACGCCAAGGAGCTTTTAAACTGTGCCGACGCCTTTATTTTCCCCAGCTACCGTGAAGGTCTTGGTATGGCGGCGATTGAAGCTATGGCGGCAGGACTGCCTCTTATAGTATCCGATAACAGAGGTACGAGAGAATATGCCGTTCAGGGCGAAAACGCCCTTATCTGCAAGGCCGAGGACGTAGAAGGCTTTACAAAGGCAATAGAGCTTTTATCAAAGGATAAGGATATGTGCAGAAGGCTCGGAGAAAAGGGCAGAGAAATTTCCGAAAAGTACGAGCTTTCCAATGCCGTTGCCGAGATGGCTGAAATTTATGGTTATTATATGACGGAAAAGGCAGAGGAAACAATTGCCGATGCCAATTCTGTTCCTGCGGAGGCAGTAAATTGAATATAAAGAAATATCAGAAAATACTGAAAAGATCCGAACAACTTTTAAAGACCGCCGACAAAACGAGCGGTCTTTTTGAGGTTTCAGAGGTTTTTTCATCAGTCAGCGCCTACGTTACCGCACCTGTGCTTTTCTGCTACGTAAGACAGATACTGAAAACCGCACAGGAAAAGAACATAAAGAGAATTTACTTTCTTGCCCGTGACGGATACGTAATGAAGGAAATAGCGCAGATAATCTGCCAAAAGCAGAATATCGGTATCGATTGCCGCTATCTTTATTGCTCAAGATACGTACTGAAAAATGCACTTTACTACCTGTGCAATACGGCAGAGGATTTTGAAAGAGCAGGCTTTTTCGGCAGATGTGCGGGACAAAGCCCGATCAATACCCTTTGCAGAGCAGGACTTTCAGAGGAAGAAAGACGGAGCATTTACAATAATATCGGTTTTTACGGTGACGAAAACAAGGTTATGGATAACGGAGAATTTTCTCTTTTCTGCGACAGCTTAAAGAAAAGCGAACTATTGTTATCCATGCTTAAGAATAAAGGTAAGAAGGCTTACGATAATATAACCTGCTATTTTGAAGAGCAGGGACTTTTTGAGGATACTCCCTTTGCTCTTGCGGATACGGGATGGCTTGGCTCTATACAGTCGGCGCTTACGGATATCTGCTCGGATAAGGTAAAGAATAGAATAAGAGGCTTTTATTTTGGTCTTTTCAGAGGTCTTGACGAGGATCGCTTTATCCCCTATCTTTTTTCGGGCGAGGACGCCCACAAGACAGTACCGCAGTTTTGCAACAATCTTTTTGAATGCTTCTGTGCCGCTCCTCACGGAATGACTATCGGATATCAGAATACCGAAAAGGGTTATGCTCCTATATTCAAGGAGCAGAGCAAGGCTATGAAGGAGCTTGCCGAAAAGCAGATTGAGATTATAAAAGCCTTTACCGAAAATGCGGATATACCTATGTCCTATGACGATGATATTTTAAGGAGCATTGCAAGAAAGCTGCTTATTGCTCTTATGTATAAGCCCGAAAAAGACGAGGCGGAAATTATCGGGGCGTTCCCCTTCTGTGATGACGCCACAGAGCTTTACGTCACTCCCCTGGCGGAAAAATGCGATAAGAAGAGCTTAAAAAGATTATTATTCCCGATAAGGATGCTGAATAAGATGAGAGGCAGAAGCATATACCCCGACAAGGGCGTATACTGGCTTTATGCCACCATCGTCTTATCTGACGTCAGACCGAAGGTGTTTTACAGATTAAGTGTAAGACTGTGGGAAAAGCTGAGGCTTGTAAAGGAAAAGAGGAATATATGCCGCTGATATCAGTTATAATGGGTGTTCATAACAGTAATGAAGAAATGCTTAAAAAAGCAGTTGAGTCGGTTATTTCCCAGACGGAAAAGGATTTTGAGCTTCTCATCTGTGATGACGGCTCGGATGAAAAGACCAAAAAGCTACTGAAGGATATTTCAGCCACCGACAACAGAATAAAAATCATAACTCTGCCCGAAAATAAAGGTCTTGCCGAGGCTCTTAACGCCTGCCTTGATGCCGCCGGCGGCGAATTTATCGCAAGACAGGACGACGATGATTACAGTCACCCCGAAAGATTTGCAAGACAGATAAAATATCTTTATGACAATCCCGACGTGGATTTTATCGGTACCGCCTGCGAGCTTTTTGACAGTAACGGCAAGGTCTACGGCGAAAGAATAATGAGCGAAAAAATCGACAAGAACAGTTTTTTGTTTAACTCCCCTTTTATACACGGCAGTATGATATTCAGGAAAAAAGTATTTTCCGATAACCGCTACCGCACAATAGGCACGCTTAAAAGATACGAAGACTACGATCTTTTTATGACGCTTACCGCAAAGGGCTATAGATCCGCTAATATGTCGGAAAAGCTATACAGCTTTTATTTTGAGCCGAAGGCAAGAAAGATAAGTTTCAGAGCAAGGAAAGACGAATTTAACGTCAGAATGGAGGGCTTTAAAAAGCTCGGACTTATGCCAAAGGGATTCTTCTATGCGTTAAAGCCGCTTGTATTGGGGCTTATTCCCCACAGTATTTTTATAAAGCTGAAGGCAAGACACGGCGGCTTATAATTAAGTATCTTTAAAATCAAGACAGGAATTTCAAAAAAGTATATAATTCCGCTTAAAAAGGCAGTTTTTTTGTGAATAAGTATCATTGAAAAGGCTATTTTCTTATGGTATAATATTATGTGGTATTTTTCAGCAAAATCAGTCAGATTAAGTTTATATAGATATTTGCAGGAAAGGAGAAAAAATGAGCGAATTTAACGTAGATGATATTTTAGCGGAATTTCGTGACGGCAGTCGCAAAAAGCCTGCACCTGCAGAAAGCACTCCTGCACCGAAAACTGCTAAAAGCATTGGCGCTACTGATATAATAAAATCCATAGACGCACCGAAAAAAGAAGTCCCTTCAGCAACGCCTGTAAAAGAAACTCCCACAGTACCCGAAAAGAAGATTCCTGCGGCACCCGAAAAGAAAACTGTTACGGCACCTGCTGAGGAATACGATGATTACAAACCCACAGAGCCTCTTTTTTCAATCGAGCAGTTAAGAAGAATAGAAGCACAGAGAAAGGAAGGCTTCAAGGCACAGAGCGAAGCTCCTGCACAGAAGACTCCCGAGGTAAAGGCAGAAAAGCCTGCTCCCGTCGTAGAGAAGCCTGCAGTAAGAGAAGCGAAGCCCACGGTAGCAGAGAAGCCTGCGGTAAGAAAGACAGATTCTGCTCCTGCAAGAAAGCCTGAGCCTGTAGCAAAGAAAAAGCCTGCGACTATTTTCGGTGATATAGAAGAAGCAGAAAAGAAGCCTAAAAAGGAAAAGGCGGTAGTCAAGATAAACTCCAACCCATTTACCTCCTTTACCGATACGATAAAGCAGAATCGCTTCTTATTCGAGGAGCTTGTAAAAAGAGATTTCAAGAAAAAGTACAAGAGAACTATTCTCGGTATGCTATGGAGCGTTATCTCTCCCTTCCTTACCTTCCTTGTACAGCTTTTCATTTTCGGTTATCTCTTCAGACGAGGAGATTCAAACTACGTTATCTACCTTCTGACAGGTAACCTGATGTTCCATTTCTTCAGCGATACCACCAACACGGGTATGTTCTCGCTATACTCAAATGCGGCGGTACTGTCAAAGATAAATGTGTCAAAGTCGATATTCCTGCTTTCTTCTAATGTGGCAGGCGTATTCAACTTCCTGCTTACCTTACTTGTTTATTTCCTGTTTATGATATTCACAGGCGTAAACTTCGGACCGCATCTCATCCTTATGATATACCCTATAGTCTGCATGACTATATTCAATATCGGTATCAGCTATATTTTATCGGCACTTTTCGTGTTCTTCAGAGATATCCAGTATCTCTATTCAATAGCTACTACCCTTCTGATGTACCTTTCCGCTATATTCTATTATGCGGATTCGCTCCCTGCAAACATTCAGTTTGTTTTCGCCTTCAATCCCATCTACAGATATATCGCATATATGCGACAGCTGGTAATAGACAGTATAGTTCCCGACCTGACGTCACACCTCATATGCCTGGGCTTTGCGGTAGGTGCGCTGGTTATAGGCTATCTGTTCCACAAGAAAACGGAAAAGAATTTCGTTTACTACTATTGACGTGATTGCGAGGAAAAACGATGGTTATAGATGTAAAAAACATATCAGTCATATACAAAACCGGCGATTTCAAGCAGATCGGTCTTAAGGAATATATCGTAAGAAAGATAAAGAAGAATATGAAGACCACACAGTTCGTGGCTCTTGACAATATCTCCTTTACTCTAGAAAACGGCGATCTTCTTGGAATAATAGGAACGAATGGCGCAGGTAAATCCACTCTTTTAAAGGTCATATCAGGAATAATGCACCCAGTAAAGGGACAGGTAAGTGTAAACGGCAAGATTGCCGCTCTGCTGGAGCTTGGCTCCGGCTTCGATCCAGAGCTTACCATAAAGGAAAACATCTACTTAAGAGGTGCGATACTCGGTTATACAAGAGCCTTTATAGATGAAAAATACCCTGAAATACTCGATTATTCCGAGCTTGAGGATTTTGAAGACAGGCCCTTCAAGCAGCTTTCCAGCGGTATGAAATCCCGTCTTGCCTTTGCAATTTCCTGCCTTGTTGAGCCTGATATACTCATTCTCGATGAGGTGTTATCGGTAGGTGACGGCGCCTTCAGGGTAAAGAGCGAAAAGACTATGCAGGAGATTATGAAAAACGGTTGCTGTACCCTTTTCGTATCTCACTCGGTACCCCAGATAAGAAGACTGTGCAACAAGGTATTATGGCTTGACAAGGGCAAGCAGATCGCCTTCGGAGATGCAAATACCATCTGCGACAAGTACGAAAGATATCTTGAAACGGTTGCAAATATGAAGAAAAAGAAATAAATTTTTAATCCCCGATTGAATCAGATCAATCGGGGATTTTGCTTACGTTATATTACTGTATAGGCTCAAAGTCTGCTACGCCGTGCTTACATAAGGGACAGATGAAATCATCAGGTAATTCGTCACCCTCGTGAACGTATCCACATATCTTGCACACGTAACCCTTTTTGCCTTCCGTCTGGGGCTTGGGCTTTACGTTTTCGTGATAATACGCATAGGTCATGGAAGGATCGGAGTTTATAACTCTTGCCTCCGTCACCTCACAGATGAACATTCCGTGGGTGTCAAGATCCACGTACTGTACTACGGAAAGGGACATAAAGGAGTTTATATATCTTGGCAGGAACACAAGTCCGTTGTCAGAGCGTAAAGGCTCACAGCCTGCAAACTTGTCGGTATTTCTGCCGCTGGTGAAGCCGAATTTCTCGAATACCGCAAAGGGTGCGCTGGTAGAAAGACAGTTTACGTTCATCTTCTTTGTTCCGCTTATAACGTGGTGAGAATAGTTCAGCTTATTTATCGTTACCGCTACTCTGTTGGGAGAGTCGGTAAGCTGGGTTACTGTATTTACGATAAGTCCGTTATCCTTTTCACCGTCGTTGGAGGTTACTACATAAAGACCGTAGCCGATATTTGTAAGAGCAGAAAGATCGTTCTTATCGGCAGTATCGCTTCTCTGTGCCAGATAATCCATGCAAAGCTCGTTTGCAAGGCTTTCAAGCTGTGCGGAGCTTTCATCGTTAAGAGCGGAAAGAATTCTTACCGTGGTATCGCAGTATTTAATATTCTTGCTCTTTTCCAGCATTCCCTTCATTACCTTTGCGGCAAGAGGCGCCCAGCTTCCGTTTTCGATAAAGCCTACCATTCTGTTCTGGAAGTTACGCTCGGTCAGATGTGTGATAAACTGATGCATAAAGGGGAATATTTCCGCATTGTAGGTGGTGGTGGCAAGCACCAGCTTTCCATAACGGAAGGCGTCCTCTACAGCCTCTGCCATATCGCATCTTGCAAGATCGTTTACCACTACCTTGGGACAACCCTTTGCCTTCAGCTTTTCGGCAAGCTGCATTACCGCCTTTCTGGTATTGCCGTAAACCGACGTGTAGGCGATTACGATACCTTCGGTTTCAACGCCGTAGCTTGACCAGGTATTATAGAGGTTTATATAATAACCGAGATTTTCCTTCAGTACGGGACCGTGCAGAGGGCAGATGATTTCTATATCCAGACCTGCCGCCTTTTTGAGCAGAGCCTGTACCTGTGCGCCGTATTTTCCTACAATGCCGATGTAATAGCGTCTTGCCTCGCAAGCCCAGTCCTCTTCAACGTCAAGCGCTCCGAACTTGCCGAAGCCGTCTGCGGAGAAAAGCACCTTATCCTTACTGTCATAGGTTACGATAACCTCAGGCCAATGCACCATAGGAGCAGTAACAAAGGCGAGCGTATGCTCTCCGAGAGCAAGGGTATCCCCTTCTCCCACTACGATTCTGCCATCAGAGAAATCAGTACCGAAGAACTGCTTCATCATCGCAAACGCCTTGGCAGAGGATACTATCTTCGCCGTGGGGTAGGTCTTTATAAAATTCATAATATTTGCGGAATGGTCAGGCTCCATATGCTGTACCACCAGATAATCAGGCTGTCTGCCTGAAAGTGCGTTTCTTATGTTGTCCAGCCATTGATGAGTGAAATTAGCGTCAACGGTATCCATTACCGCTATCTTTTCATCCATTATCACGTAGGAATTGTATGCCATACCGTTAGGTACAACGTACTGACCTTCAAAAAGATCTATATTATGGTCGTTTACGCCTACGTAGATTATATCCTTTGTTACGTTCATAAAAATGTCCTCCTGAATATGTATATCATGAGTATATTATACTCCTTTTAAAAGAAATTGTAAAGAAGAAAATTTTTCTTTCATTCCCATTAATTTATGATACTATTATATATTATTTGTCTGTAAAAATCCGTGACTTCGTCACAAAATAGGAACTTCTTGCCCGTTACTTCCTCCAGAAGTAACGCAAAGATACTTTTGACAGCGGGGCTATTATAAGTCTTTGCGCTCTCCGAGGGGATGAGGCAATGCTGCCTCAGAAAAGGGACGAAACCGGGAAGAAAAACGGGGATTTTTTACTTTATACAGCGTTGGATGTGGCTGTGGAATATAGAGTGTCCTCTAAGGTTCTGACGGTGGTGAATAGTGATTTATTAGTTTAGGAATTATAAAAGCCTTTATTCAAGACTTATATAAGAAAAGTGCCGTGTAACAATAACACAGCACTTAATTAGATATAACAAAGTTCGATTTTGGTCATTCATTTAGTTTCCGTAGCGACCGTCTTTGAATTGACTTTTATCAACATACAAGTCAAATACTAAAATGGTTAGTAGAATATCCTCATTTATATCTTGACGATGATACTTGCACTTCCAAACATTCTCCTGTGGCTGGGTGTACGACACTACATTTGTATCAACCCAAAATTTAATCTTAGAAAGAATAGGATGGAATGATTTGTTTTCTTTATTGAAAACAATCACAGAGACCTTTAAATCTCTCCATGTTGAATAATTGATAACCTGTTGGATTGCGTCTTGAAACATACGCTCGCCGTGCCAAATCTTGCACTCACCGATAAATGCTGCCTTATTTTCAAACTCGATGAGGATATCAGTCTTTCCGATTTTTCTGAAAGTCTCACCGGTAGCAACATCGTAATGCGTATTCAAAGCAGCTAACAGATGGTCTCTGAGTTCTTCTTCAGTATTGACATAGTAGGTTCGTGCCGTCTTCTCCATTGTCGTTCCACACATCGAAATTATATTATTGATGTTTTCATAATCTCCATCACTGATGTATGGCTCGGCAGAAATAGCAGGAATAGTCGGCTTCATAGAGGGCTGACGAACAATCCGTTTTAACGGTATCGGTTTGGTATTTGGTGCGTTCTTGCTGACAGTCAATGGGATTTGCAAAGCAGCACTAATAGCTGAAAAAGAATCTGCTTTTTTCTTGCGTTTCTCCAACAATTGCGTA
>JAFQUH010000151.1 GCA_017408635.1 Ruminiclostridium sp.
GGGGCTCGCCGCCCCTGTGCCCTGCTTGGGGCTACGCCCCAGCTGTCCAACGGACAGCGACGCCCTTCAGGGCAATGAAACATCCCGTGTAATACGGAGATTGCGAGCCTTTTATTATTTTGAATTGCCATAAGAATTTATAGGGGAAATGTAGGGGTCGGCGTCCCCGACGACCCGTTATTTATATTACACCAATCTCCCCGATAAACTACAATTTGACATACAACCAATACGTGAAACCGCCGTTTTGCTATCTTCATATAAAAACATAATATAAAAAGGCGGAATTTGGATTGAACGCCACGCGTTCAAATCTTCTTCAGCTTCGCAAATTTTGCCGCCAGCTTTTTCGTGCCCTGGGTGTCAAAGGCAATCTCTAAAAGCATATCCCCACCCATAGGCTTTGAGGATAATATCGTACCCTCACCGAAGACGTTGTGCTTTACTCTGTCCCCTGCATTAAAGCTGATATCAGCGGCGGCAGAGCCGCTGCTTGCCGCTCTGAAGCTGCTCTGACTCTGTGCAGAGTAGCTGTTCGTCTTAAGATAGCTTTCTCTTCTGGGCTTTGCGGTGGTGGATGCGGGAGATTTTGCCGAGGCGGTAACGCCGGTAGTATCATTGTACTGCATATATTTAGGCGGTATCTCGGAAACGAATCTTGATACCTTGTTTCTCATAGTCTGACCGTAGAGCATACGCTCCTTGGCGCAGGTGAAATAAAGAGTACGCTTTGCTCTGGTGATAGCCACGTATGCAAGTCTGCGCTCCTCCTCCACCTCTAACGGATCGAACTGACTGCGGTATCCGGGGAAGATATTTTCCTCTGCACCTACTATAAATACGGTATCAAATTCAAGTCCCTTGGCGGAGTGCATCGTCATCAGTACCAGCTTGTCCTCGTCACCCTCGTAGCTGTCAATATCGGAAACAAGAGCCACGTTTTCAAGGAAGTCGGATAACGTCGCACCCTCGTTTTCCTTGGCGTAGTTTATGATAGAGGATTTTAATTCTGCGATATTCTCAAGCCTTACCTCGCCCTCAAGTCCCTGCTTTTTCATTGCCTCACGGTAACCGAACATTTCCAGTATCTTATCTATAATACTGCCGTCGGAGATATCGTCAACCTCGTTTGAAAGCTCCATAAAGATTTCGCCCAGCGGCTGTAATATCTTTGCCTTTCTTGAAAGGGATGGGAAATTCGGGCTTTCAAGCAGTACGTCGATAAGGGACATACCCATGCCCTGTGAAATGCTGATAATTTCCTTCTGGGTAGCCTCACCGATGCTTCTTACAGGCTCGTTTATGATACGGGAAAAACGGATTTCGTCATAGTTATTGTTAAGTACGCTTAAATATGCGATAATATCCTTGATTTCCTTTCTTTCGAAGAAGCGCACGCCACCGATGATCTTATAAGGAATACCTGACTTTGCGAGAGTGGTTTCTATTGTTCTCGACTGGGCGTTGTTGCGGTAAAGCACCACGTGATCGCTGTAGGCTTTTCCGTTCTTTATTCCGTCTAAAACTCTGTCCACAATGAACATAGCCTCTTCCTGCTCGGAAGAAAAGCGGTCAAGACGTATCTTGTCACCCTCACCCAGATTGCTCCACAGATTCTTGTCCTTGTGCTGAGTGTTGTTTCTGATTACCGCATTAGCCGCCTCAAGTATGGTGGCGGTAGAACGGTAGTTCTGCTCTAATTTTATAACCTCGGCGTCAAATTCATCCTCAAAGGAAAGGATATTTTCAATAGTAGCACCTCTGAAACGGTAGATACTCTGATCCTCGTCACCTACTACACATAAGTTGCCGTTATCCCCTGCCAGCAAAGAAATCAGCTTGTACTGTGCCGTATTCGTATCCTGATACTCGTCTACCATTATGTACTTGAAGCGCTCCTGCCAGGAATGAAGTACCTCGGGGCAGTTCGCAAAAAGTCTTACCGTCACGTTTATAATATCGTCAAAGTCAAGAGCATTGGCGGTAACAAGTCTTTTCTGATACTCCTTGTACACTTCCTTTGCGGTAGCCAGCAGATAGTCCTCGTTTCCGTTCTTGCCCATAGCGGAAAACTTATCGGGAGTAATCAGCTTATCCTTTGCTCTTGAAATAAGGCTCTGCAGACTCTTCGGAGCAAAGGTCTTTTCGGAAATGTTCTTGTCCTTTAAAATGTTCTTTATAACCTTTAAGGCATCATCCATATCGTAGATGGTGAAATTCTTTAAATAGCCTTCGCCGAGATTTTCGATATCTCTTCTTAAAATCTTAACGCAAGCAGAATGGAAGGTAGCCGCCCAGATGCCGTCTACGTCTGCGCCCATATTGGAAAGACGTTCCTTAAGCTCTGCCGCCGCCTTGTTGGTAAAGGTAACCGCCAGTATGCGCCAGGGCTTTACCGTATCCTCTCCGAATATTTCGGAAAGTCTGCCCGCCGCCGCAAAATTCTCGATTTCGCCGTTTAAATAACTTTCGGCAAATTCTCTGTCAGCGTCAGATAATTCTCTGTTTGTATTCTTATTATATGCGTTGCCGAATAAAACCATATTTGCAATGCGGTTACAAAGCACGGTAGTCTTACCGCTTCCCGCACCTGCGATAATAAGCACGGCGCCGTTTATTGTAAATATAGCCTGCCTCTGCATAGGATTTGTACGGCTGAAATATTTTTCTAAAACCTTTATTTTTAGCTCGTTATAAGTCATATTTTCCCCCTTGTCGAAATCTGCGGGCTGTCGCCCGTTTATATATGTAAATTTATAAATTCAACTCATTGATAAATTGGGGTTTATCGCTCTGTTAATAGGTTCCGTTTTCTATAAAGGAATCCCTCCGTCAGTCCTTACGGACTGCCACCTCCCTTTAGGCAAGGGAGGCTTTTGGTGCCGCACCAACCAAAGTCCCCCTTGCCTAAAGGGGGATGGCGGCGATAGCCGTCAGGGGGATTCGTTCCATCACATCTCCCCGTCAAACCGAAATTTGACACCTTCAAAATTTATCAATTGCTACCATAGGAAATCAAAGACGCCTTCGCTTGTCAAAGGCGTCTTTATTATTTTATTGTGTATTTGTATTTGTATTGTTATTATTGGGTGTTGTGCTTGTGCTACCCTTGTTTGATTCAAGGCTTACAAAGGGATTTACGCCGTCGCCGATAATCTGGGGAAGCTCGCCGTTCCAGTTTGTTATCTTGAGATATTCGATATAGTTGGGGCTGTTTTCAAGCTGTTCCTGTACCTTCTGGATTGCGTAGGCGTTAGCGTCAGCCTCCAGCTTCTTACTGTCAGCCTCAGCCTGAGCGGCAATAACTATCTGCTTTGCCTCTTCTTCCTTTTCCTTGGTCTTGTTTTCCATCTTCAAAGCGTCCTGAGCGGCAATAACCTTTGCCTGAATGGATGCCTCGAAAGCATCGTCAAAGCTCAGGTTTTCAATAGCGAAGGATTCTACGATGATGCCGTCAAGAGCGAGTATCTCCTTCAGCTTGTCCTCAATCTTCTGCTGAACGTCGGCACGGGACTGTACCAGCTCTTCTGCCTTTACCTTACCGATCTCGTTCTTTGAAATCTTGGCAACGTTCTGTACAAGCAGCTTTGTTTCTACGTTGTCGATACCTACGTTTCTGATAAGGTCGGAGAGCTTTGATCTGTCATAACGGTAGTTGAGCTTCATTTTAAGCTCCTGTACCGTCTGTGTATCGCTGGTATAAGCGTCTGCGGTAACGTCGTAAATCTGTTCACGGATATCCACCTGTCTGATTTCTTCTACAAAGGGAATGCAGAAGTTAAGACCGGGAGTGAGGTTATCCTGTGTGATCTTACCGAAGGTGTACTTGACACCGATAAAGCCTTCGTTAACGATGGAGAAGCAGTTGAAAAGCACGATAAGTGCGATTACAACCAGCACGCCGATAAATACTAAAGTACCAACCTTCTTGTTGTCGGCGCTATTTGATGATGAGCTTTTGCCCTGTGTTGAGAATTTCATTTCTGCCATTTTGTTTTGTCCTTTCTTTTGTGAGATACACCTCATCCGTCACCTTGCGGTGACACCTTCTCCTGAAGGAGAAGGCTTTGAAATGTATCGTTATAGCGGGAATGAGGTCGTTCCTACATTTACCGCATAATAATTCTACCGCATAATTGTTAAACACATTTTAATTGTTTACAATTTCAGAATATTTATCGTTAAGCTCTACGCCCTTCTTGTCCTCTTCTGTGGGGAGCTGTTCTATCTGCTTGAACGCCTGGGAAAGCATGAGCTTGATTCTGTTTATCTGGTTTACTTCGGATGCGCCGGGATCGTAGTCAACCGCAATAATGTTTGACTTGGGATTTCTGCGACGAAGCTCGCCTATGATACCCTTACCTGTAACGTGGTTAGGCAGACAAGCAAAGGGCTGCATACAGATGATGTTATTTACACCGCTATGGATAAGCTCAATCATTTCAGCGGATAAGAACCAGCCCTCGCCCGCAATGTTACCTGTTGATACAATGCCGTCAACCAGCTTTCTCATTTCGCTTATCTTCATAAATGAGCCGAACTTTGTGCCTTCTATAGCCTTCTTGTAACAGCCTGCCATTCTTTCGATAAAGCTTATAGCCATATTCATTACCTTGTATCTTGTATTTGATACAGTCAGTAATTCGTGGCGGGAATTTGCATGGTCGCATATGTAGTAGATAAAGCCCATAAGATCGGGTACTACCGCCTCTGCGCCTTCAGCCTCAACTAAATCAACCGCAAAGTTATTTGCCGCAGGATGATACTTTACAAGAATTTCACCTACAAGACCTACTCTCGGCTTTACTATATCAAGGCAGGGAATAGAATCAAAGTCCTTAACGATTGCCTTTACGTTCTTATTGAACTTTGCAAGGGAAAGGCTCTTGATATCCTTTTTAAGCTGCTCGTTCCACTTTTCGTACATTCTGTTGGTTGCGCCCTTTTCAGCCTCATATGGTCTTACTCTGTATACACAACGGCTTAATACGTCGCCGTAGATAAGACTCATAAAGGCACGCATAGCAAGGGGAAGCGTTATCTTGAAGCCGGGCTGCTTTTCCATGCCGACTACGTTTAAGGAAATCAGCGGAATCTGATCGTGTCCTGCATCCTTCAGCGCTTTTTTCAGCATACCGATATAGTTTGTAGCACGGCAGGCACCACCGGTCTGGGTAATGAGTACCGCTAACTTATCCTTATCGTACTTGCCTGTATTTATAGCGTGGAGAAGCTGACCTATTGTGATTATCGCAGGGTAGCAGGCATCGTTGTTTACATACTTCAGACCCTCCTCTACCACTTCCTTGGAGTAGTTCTTCTGTACTACAAGGTTATATCCGCAGTAATGGAATGCCGCCTCGAGTATCTCAAAGTGCATAGGCGCCATCTGGGGAGCGATGATGGTATATTCCTTTCTCATTTCCTTTGTGAATTTAGGCTGAGGAATATAACCCCTGAACTCGCCTGCAGGCTTTATGCCGTTTCTGTCACGCTCTTCCATAACGGAAATAAGTGAGCGCAGTCTGATTCTTGCCGCACCGAGATTGTTTACCTCGTCTATTTTAAGTACGGTATACATTCTGCCGTAGCCCTGGAGAATTTCCTGTACCTCGTCGGTAGTAACCGCATCAAGACCACAACCAAAGCTGTTGAGCTGAACAAGCTCAAGCTCGGGAGTCTGTCCTACTAACGTAGCCGCACTGTAAAGTCTTGTATGATACATCCACTGGTCAACTACACGGATAGGTCTTACTACGTTTCCGAGGTGTGCAATACTATCCTCTGTAAGTACCGCAAAGCCGTAGCCATTTATCATTTCGGGGATGCCGTGATTTATTTCGGGGTCAACGTGGTAAGGTCTGCCCGCAAGAACGATACCCTTACTGCCGGTATCCTTGAGGAGCTTTAATACCTCCTCGCCCTTTGCCTTGATATCATCCTTGAAGCGCTTATCCTCGGCATATGCCGCCTTTAAGGCTACGCCTAGCTCCGCACCGCCTATACCCATAGGCATAAATTCTTCGATAAGTCTTTCCAGCATTCTGTCCTCATCATAGATGGGTAAGAAGGGATTCATAAAGGTGATACCCTCTTCACGAAGCTCGGGAACGGAGTTCTTTATAACCTCACTATAGGTAGCTACTACGGGGCAGTTGTAGTGGTTGTCACCACCGCCGCCGTTGTCCATTTCATAAGGTAATGAAGGATAGAATATGAACTTTACGCCGTCGTCAAGGAGCTTCATTATATGTCCGTGGGAGAGCTTTGCAGGGTAGCAAACCGATTCAGAGGGCATTGTTTCAATACCTCTGTCATATATCTCACGGCTGGACTTGGGAGAGAGCTTTACGCTGTAGCCAAGCTTTGTAAAGAAGGTGAACCAGAAGGGGTAGTTTTCGTAAAGACCGAGAACTCTCGGAATACCCACAACGCCTCTGGGAGCATCCTTTTCGGGTAAGGGATCATAATCGAAAAGTCTGTTGTATTTGTATTCAAAGAGGTTAGGCAGTGTGGACTTCTTTGTACCAAGTCCCGCACCTCTTTCACATCTGTTGTTGGTGATATATTTTGTACCATCGTTGAAACGGCTGATTGTCAGTAAGCAGTTATTTGAACATCTGCCGCAACGAGCGGTTGTCTTCTTTATTTCAAAGCCCTCTAATTTTTCAGGCTTTGCTATTGTACTGCCTTCGTTATCATCTCTTTCAAGAGCCACTAAAGCACTACCGTACGCACCCATAAGTCCTGCCTTGTCAGGTCTTATAACCTCTCTGCCGCAGGTAAGCTCAAAGGCACGCAGTACGCTGTCATTAAGGAAGGTACCGCCCTGAACGATTATCTTTTCGCCCATTGCCTTGGGATCACGGATTTTTATAACCTTGAATAAGGCGTTCTTGACTACCGAGTAGGAAAGACCTGCGGAGATATCAGCAACGCTGGCGCCTTCCTTCTGTGCCTGCTTTACACGGCTGTTCATAAATACCGTACAACGGGAGCCTAAATCTACGGGGTTTTCTGCGGTAAGACCGATTTTAGCGAATTCAGCCGATTCCATACCGAGAGCGTTGGCAAAATTCTGGATAAAGGAGCCGCAACCTGAAGAGCAGGCTTCGTTCAGCAGAATGCTTTCGATCTCGCCGTTCTTTACTCTCATACACTTCATATCCTGACCGCCGATATCGAGAATAAATTCTACACCGGGGAGGATGCGCTCTGCCGCCTTGTAGTGAGCCATAGTTTCAATCTCACCAAAGTCAACGCCCAGCGCCGCCTTGATAAGATGCTCACCGTAGCCTGTCGCAGTAGCCTTTGCTATATACGCCTTTTCAGGCATTTTGCTATAGATATCCTTTAAAATGCCGATAACCGACTTTAAGGGATCACCCATATTGTTTCCGTAGTAGGAATATAATATCTCGCCGTCACCGTCGATAAGTACCGCCTTTGTGGTGGTAGAGCCGGCGTCTACACCGAGATAGCATTTGCCCTCGTGCTTTGAAAGATCCTTTTCAGGAATAACGTTCTTTGCATGTCTTTCGGCAAATTCCTTCTTTTCCTGCTCGTCTTTGAATAAGGGAGCAAGTCTTTCTACCTCGTGTACTTCAACCGTTGAAAGGGTTGCAAGACTGTCATTAAGGGATTTTACATCGATTTCGCCTCTGTTGTCGGCAAGAGCCGCACCCATAGCAACGAAAAGGTTAGCGTCGGGAGGGAATACGATATGCTCGTCGTCAAGCTCTAAAGTTTCGATAAATCTCTTACGAAGCTCTGACAGGTAGTGTAAGGGGCCGCCTAAAAATGCAACGTAGCCACGGATAGGCTTACCGCAGGCAAGTCCGCTTATAGTCTGATTTACTACCGACTGGAAGATGGATGCCGCCACGTCACTCTTTTTAGCGCCGTCGTTTAAAAGAGGCTGAATATCACTCTTTGCGAAAACGCCGCAACGGGACGCTATGGGGTAGATGGTGGTATAGCCCTTGGCAAGCTCGTTAAGACCTGTAATGTCGGTATTGAGAAGCGCCGCCATCTGATCGATGAATGCACCCGTACCGCCTGCACAGGTACCGTTCATTCTCTGCTCGATACCGCCTGTGAGATATGTAATCTTTGCATCCTCGCCGCCAAGCTCGATAGCTACGTCAGTCTTGGGGATGAACTGCTCTATTGCATTTGTACCTGCAGATACCTCCTGAACGAAGGGGATATCAAGCCACTGTGCAACGGAAATACCGCCCGAGCCGGTTACGGCAATGGTTGCGGTTTCATCCTTTATGGTTTCAAGACAACCGCCGAGCACCTCGGCAATAGTCTTTTTTATGTCGGAATAATGTCTTTGATAATTTTTATAGACAGGCTCATTCTTTTCGTTCAGTACGGCAATCTTTACCGTGGTTGAGCCTACGTCAAGTCCTATATGAAGCATTAATAGAATTTCCTTTCGCTTTGCAGTTGGTGTATCGTATTATACGACACCATATTAAATTATACATTAACTGAAGGATAATTTCAAGAGAAATTTATAAATTTGTGAGAAAGAGAGAGCAAAAGTTTAAATTTGACGGGTTGCACCCGCAGGCAATTCCGCCTTCGGCGGCGGGGCGTCGAGGACGTCGCCCCCTACGGACGTGGTTTATAATATTGTGATAATATTGCCATAAATACCGATGAAAACGGGATTTGTAATGCCTTGCCCACAAAAATTTATAGGGGAAATGTAGGGGTCGGCGTCCCCGACGACCCGTTATTTATATTACACCAATCCCCCCGTCA
>JAFQUH010000152.1 GCA_017408635.1 Ruminiclostridium sp.
AGGAACAGAAGGAACGGGAGCTGAAGCTACAGCGGGATAAAAAGATGCTGTTACTTTCCCTTTCACACGATATAAAGACTCCCCTTTCCGCAATAAAGCTATATTCAAAGGCTTTATCCAAGGGGCTTTATTCCGACAAGGAAAAACAGCTTGAAATCGCAGAAAATATAAATAGCAAGGCTGACGAAATAGAAGGATACGTATCTCAGATAATCACCGCATCAAGAGAGGACTTTTTAAGTTTAGACGTGAACAACGGCGAATTCTACTTATCCGAGCTTGTCAGCAAGATAAAAGTATATTATACTGAAAAGCTCTCGCTTATAAAAACGGAGTTTATAGTAGATGAATACTCTGACTGCATTCTTAAAGGAGATATTGACCGAAGCGTTGAGGTAATACAGAACGTTATAGAAAACGCCATAAAATACGGAGATGGCAAAAATATAAACCTTCTGTTTTCTGAAGAAGAGGGATGTATTCTTGTGACTGTGAAAAACAGTGGTTGTACGTTACCCGATACCGATCTGCCGCATATTTTCGAGAGCTTCTGGAGAGGCGAAAACGCTGAAAAGGAAAAAGGCAGCGGTCTTGGATTGTATATCTGCCGCCAGCTTATGCTTAAAATGAACGGTGAAGCCTTTGCGGAAATAAAGGGCGATGATATGTACGTTACGGCGGTATTTACAAAGGCGTAAAAATATATTTCAAAACCAAAAAACAGCTCCCGATTTACATCGGAAGCTGTTTTTTTCGTCACAAAGAAGGTTTATCATTAATTAGTATAATACGCTGTAAGCTCATCCCAATCAGAAAGGGCAAGTCTTGCAATTTCGGGATCGTACATAATGCCTACATTCTTTTCTATCTCTTCCCTGCAGATGCTTTTGGGAAGAGCGTTTCTGTAGGAGCGTTTTGTAAGCATTGCATCTATCGAGTCACAGACGGCTATTATTCTTGCGCCGAGGGGAATTTCTTCACCCTTTGCGCCGAAGGGGTAGCCATTTCCGTCATAGCGCTCGTGGTGATGAAGAATTATTGCCGCTAGTCTTTTAAACTGGTCTGATTTTGATAATATATCCGCACCTATTTCGGGGTGCTTTTTCATTACCTGCCATTCTTCATCGTCAAGTCTTCCCTCTTTAAGAAGTATTCTGTCGGGGATTCCTATTTTGCCGATATCGTGAAGGTGGGCGGCAATATGAATCTCCATTGTTTCTCCTTCTGAAAGTCCTAAATGGCTACAAAGATGGCATGCCATATCACTGACACGCTTTGAGTGGTTTCCTGTGTAAGGATCTCTTGCATCAAGGGCAGAGGATATACACTCCACAAATTCGTGATATTCATAATCCTGTTCACAACTACAATTCATATTTCCTCCGTTATACCACCGACGGAATAGCCTAACCCTACTATAGTCTGTCTGATGGAAAATTCGGTAAGCGGATCTTTTGAATAGATGATTCCGCTTCCCTCATCAAGACTTACATCGGCTAAAATTCCGTCCTTTCGGTTAAAGACATTTTCGATTCTCATACTGCAGTTCTTACAGGTCATACCTGAAATTTCTACCGTATACTTATATTTATACTCCGAAACGTCAGATTTGTCAACCTTTATTTTGCTTTCTTTACCGCCACCGGTACCACAGCAACCCTGCGCAAGATTTCTTAAATACGTCTTTACCGAAATTATCGCTATTATAACAAGTGCTGAAATTATAATTGTCGGAATTATTATTTGTAAAATTTCCATTATGAGTTTTCGTTTTCTGCCTTTCGCTGGGAGGCACAAAGCGCTCCATTGGGGCAATTTGAACATTGTCCTCCGCAAAGAGGCTTTCCTGCCTTTTTATCCCGTCTTAACTGTACGACAGCTAAGACGAGTACTGCCGCTACTATAAGCGAAACAATTACTGTAGGCATAACGTTCTCCTTTCAAATCAGGACTTTGTCTTTGCTTTAGCTCTGTAATCCTTCTGCGGTCTTACAAGCATAAAGATTATGAAGGCAAGAGCAAGGATACCAAAAATAAGTCCCACTACGTTTAATGCACCTGTAAAGATGCTACCAATCTGGAATACGATAAGTGAAACAAGGTAAGCAAATACACACTGGTATGCGATTGCGAATGCTGTCCACTTGGCACTGTTCATTTCACGTCTGATTGCACCCATTGCCGCAAAGCAAGGAGCACAGAGAAGGTTGAAGATAAGGAAGGAATAGCCTGCGAGCTGAGTCATACCCATAAAGTCGAGTACGCCGAGTACTGCAACGACCTCTTCCTTTGCTATAAGTCCCATAATCGTTGCAATTGCAGAAGCGGGGTTGCCAAAGCCTAAAGGTGCAAATATCCAGCAGATTGCATTACCGATCATACCGAGTACGCTATCAGCGAGTTCAAGCTCTGTGCTGAAGCCGAAGGTACCGTCTGCAAGTGTTCCGAAGCAGGAGCCTGCCCAGATGATAACCGTTGAGAGCAGAATAACTGTGCCTGCTTTTTTGATGAAAGACCGGCCACGTTCCCACATACTTCTGAAGAGATTGCCGATAGTAGGAAGGTGATATGCAGGAAGCTCTAAAACGAAGGGAGCTACCTCGCCTGCGAAAGGTCTTGTCTTCTTGAGCATAATACCTGAAATAACGATAGCCGCACATCCTACAAAGAAGGCGCTGGGAGCTACCCACCAGGCATTTCCGAATAAGGAGCCTGCGATAAGCGCTACGATAGGCATCTTTGCACCGCAGGGGATAAAGGTTGTAGTCATAATCGTCATACGGCGGTCACGTTCGTTTTCGATGGTACGGGACGCCATAACACCAGGAACGCCACAACCTACGCCTATAAGCATAGGGATAAAGGACTTACCGGAAAGACCGAATTTTCTGAAGATTCTGTCCATAACGAAGGCAATTCTTGACATATAGCCACAAGCCTCAAGGAATGCAAGCATAAGGAAGAGTACAAGCATCTGGGGTACGAAACCGAGTACCGCACCGACACCTGCTACGATACCGTCGAGGATAAGAGATTTCAGCCAGCCGTCAACGGAGATTGCATCAAGCCCCTGCTCTACAAGAACGGGAACACCGGGTACCCATACGCCATAGTCTTCGGGAGCGGGAGCGCCCTCCATAGCCTCTTCTACAAGTGCATTTACGTCATAGCCTGACTGGGCAAGGCTGTCACCGTAAGAGCCGAGAGCTTCTTCGAAAGCACCGTAGTCGCCGTCCTGTACTGCACCGAGTACCTCTTCTGCACCGATAATACCCTTATCTGTTGCCGCCTGAGTTAAATTCAGCACGTCCTCTGTAAAGATATTTTCTGAAGCGTAAGCATCTGTTGCTTCTTCAAACTCGCCTGTGCCGATATTGAACAGATGGAAGCCATCTCCGAAAAGTCCATCGTTTGTCCAGTCTGTTACCCAGGTACCTACCGTTGTAACGGATATGTAATATACGATAAACATGATTATCGCAAAGATAGGTAAAGCTAAAATTCTGTTTGTTACTACCCTGTCTATTTTATCGGAAATGGTAAGAGCGCCCTTATTCTTCTTTACAAAGCACTTTTTAACCACATCCTCGATATAGAGGTATCTTTCATTTATGATGATGCTTTCTGAGTCGTCGTCAAGCTCTTCTTCTGCAGAGAGAATGTCCTTTTCAATATGGCTTGAAATCTCTTCTGAAAGATTCATCACTTCAAGCACCTTTTCATCTCTTTCAAAGAGCTTTATTGAATACCATCTCTGCTGTTCCTCGGGAATATCGTGAAGAAGATATTCTTCGATATGAGCAAGAGCATGCTCTACGCAACCGCCGAAGCGATGTCTTGGAGGAGTGATAGTTTTTTCTCTGGCAGCCTTTATCGCAAGCTCTGCCGCCTCGGTTATACCTGTTTCCTTTAAAGCGGAAATGGTAACCACCTTACATCCAAGCTCCTTTGAGAGCTTTTCGATATCGATCTTATCGCCGTTCTTTTCTACTATATCCATCATATTGATAGCGCAGACAACGGGTATGCCGATTTCTATAAGCTGGGTGGTAAGATAGAGGTTACGCTCTATATTCGTGCCGTCCACGATATTGAGAATGGCGTCAGGCTGTTCGCCTACAAGATAGTTTCTTGCTACTACTTCTTCGAGGGTGTAGGGTGATAAGGAATAGATACCGGGCAGGTCGGTGATTATTACACCTTCTACACCCTTCATCTTGCCTTCCTTCTTCTCTACAGTAACGCCAGGCCAGTTTCCTACGAACTGGTTTGATCCCGTGAGGGCGTTGAATAACGTTGTTTTGCCGCAGTTAGGATTACCTGCGAGCGCAATTCTGATTTCCATATATCCTTGATGTCCCTTTCTTAAATCGTTAGTTTCAGCTAACTGTATTATACAATAAAAACGTCTGTTTTTTTCAGATTTATTCTGTTTCTATCATTTCGGCGTCAGCCTTGCGGATAGATAACTCATAACCTCTTACGTTTACCTCGATAGGATCGCCTAAAGGTGCTACCTTTCTGACGGTGATCTCTACACCCTTTGTGATACCCATATCCATAATTCTTCTTCTTAAAGCACCCTGACCACCGACTTTTATTACCTTTACAGGCTTGCCGATCTTTGCGTCCTTTAACGTTGCCATATGTTGTTCCCCTTTTCTTTCAGGATTATATAATTTTTCGAGTTAGGTTATACTAACTGCATTTGTTTTTAAAAAGTTAGCATCTGCTAACCATAGATATTATACTACCTTGACACATATTTGTCAAGGTAAATTATGGGTTATTTTTTGTTTTGTAGGTTTGCACATAACATCCAGTTAGTTTATTCTAACTTATAGTTAAAATGACAATATTCAGTTTATAGCTGACAAAGTATTTCCGAGCTTTCTGCAAACTTCAAGCTGGTCGTCGGTGGGTGTTTCATTTACGATATAGCCTTCGTCCACAAGGTTTGCACCTGCCGTTTTGCAACGTTCTACCCAGCTTCTCATCCATTCACCGTCGCCCCAACCGTAAGAGCCGAAAAGAAGAAGTGTTTTTCCGTTAAGTTTATCCTCTATCGAGTCGAAGAAGGGAGCGAATTCGGTTTCCTCCAGTTCCTCTGCACCCATCGAAGGACAACCCAGAGCAATTCTGTCATAATTCTCAATATTACCGCTGAAAGCAGATACCTCAAAAAGCTCTGCTCCTGCACCTTCGGCAACCGCCTCTGCCATCGCCTTTGTGTTTCCTGTTCCGCTCCAATAAATAACTACTGTTTTCATAATTTTCTACCTTTCTTTTTATGATATTTTAAGAGCCTGATATAAATCAACGCCCTCATTCAGCCTGTTGCAAAGAAATCTTCTGCACTTTTCATAGTTATTGAATATGCACCTCGCTTTTTCGGGACATCCGTAAACCTTCCAATAACCGCAGAGCTTGAAGTTCTCTCCCTTATTTTTTATAAAGCCCTCCACGTCCTCAATGGGATAACCGAGAAATATACCGATTTCGTGGGGAAAATCCTCCGACTCTCTTATTCGTCGGGACAGAAAGCTGATATAAGCGTCTATATCGCAGTCTGTCGGATAACCGCAAAGAGAAAGTATGCGTTCTGCATCCTTATCTGCCAGTCTTTCTGAAAGCTGTTTTTCGTTATACACAAGAAGCAAGGAACGACTTTTGCAGTTACAAAGCACTCTGCTTTTTATTCCCTTCACCTCTACCCTTGTGTTGAAATTATTGCTTTCGCTGTAAAGCTCGGAATCATCCATAGCAAGCGATACAAGGCTTGCGCATTTTATACCGAGTAAGGTAGGTGCCGTATGAAAGGCTATCTTTTTAATAAAATCGTTGCATAATTTATTGTACATATATCCTCCTTTGAGTTAGTCGAAACTAACTAGCCTGTCAAAAAATAAGCAGATTCATCTGCAATACTGTTCGAGTACACCTTTTAATGCCGTTACACCGGCGGTATGTATTCTGACTACGGGGATAGCCTTTTTTTCTGACTTTTTATTCACGCTGTTCAG
>JAFQUH010000153.1 GCA_017408635.1 Ruminiclostridium sp.
GCGCAGGAGTTGTCTCAGGTGCTGGAGTTGTCTCAGGCGCAGGAGTCGTCTCAGGCGCAGGAGTTGTCTCAGGCGCAGGAGTTGTCTCGGGCGCAGGAGTTGTCTCGGGTGCAGGAGTTGTCTCGGGCGCAGGAGTTGTCTCGGGTGCAGGAGTTGTCTCAGGCGCAGGAGTCGTCTCAGGCGCAGGAGTCGTCTCGGGTGCAGGAGTTGTTTCGGGCGTTTCCTTTTCGTTTACACAAACAATCTCACCGAGAGCTGTATTGCCGTCAAAGTAGCTTACGTTACCGTCCTCATCGATTACGCATTTGTAGAGCTTTTCGCTCTTTACGTATCCGTCGGGAGCAGAAGTTTCCAGCAGATAGTAGATATAGTCGGGAGCAAGGCTTTCTGTAAAGCTTACTACTGCCTTTCCACCTTCCCACTTGGGAGAAGCGGTGTCTATAATCATTGTAAGCTCGCCGTTACCGTAAAGCGTGAATACCGTGCTATTGAGAAGTGCATTTCTGTCAGCTTCAGCCATAGTTGAAAGCTCTGTATCACCGTAAATCTTTTCAAGGGTGATAGGACCGATCTGCTTAAGCTCGTTTACGATTTCAGGAGTACCTGTTAACTTTGTGTTGCCGTCGTAATAGGTGATAACGCCGTCATTACCTACGACTACCTTGATTACCTTATCGCTCTGCTTAAAGATAGAGGGTGATTCGGTTTCTGCAAGATAATAGGTCTTACCGAATTCTATTCCACTTGTAATAGTAACTGTTGTGGTGTTGTTTTCGCTGTCCCATACGGGAGAAATGCCGTTTTCAAATACCTTCTGTGTGCAGCCGGCATCTGTAAAGAGATTGAACTTTGTACGCTCTGTTATAGCATTTCTGCTGTTTTCAGAGAGTGCTGAAAGGTCTGTATTCTTGTACGTCTTCTTTATTACGATATCATCGATATCGGCTTCCTTGTTTTCACATACAGGGTATGTGGATACGTATTTGCCTTCGTTTTCGTAGGTTACGATGCCGTTTTCATCAACGTATACCTTGAATACGTCATCGCTCATTTCGAAGCCTGCGGCTGCCTTTGTTTCCTTAATATAATAATAGGTTTCAACATCTGTGAGTCCTTCGAAGGATATGTATGCAGTCTTTCTTTCGCTATCCCACTTAAGAGTGCTTGAAGCAAGCTCTGTTTCGCATTCTGAATCTGAATAGATAGCAAATTCCGTATTGTTCAGAAGTGCATTTGCTTCTGTAGTAGACAGAGCGCTTAAGTCGGTATTTTCAAAATTCTTGAATAAGATTATCTCTTCGGGTACTGCGGGTGTGCCTATAGGACGGTTTTTTACAGTAATTTCGAGCTTTGGCTGTGTTGATGCGTTTGTGTCAACACAGTAAACGTTATTTTCATAATCAGCGGCAGTAGTTTCATCAAGGAATACTACCTGGTACTGCTTGGGATAAAGCACGTAGCCGTCAACCGTAGATTCTTCTGTAAAGGTAATCAGAACGTCCTTGGGCAGATTTGTAAGATAAACTATACCGTTTGCATTTGACGTAGCGGACTTTGTAAGCTGGTTTCCACGGTAGGTGTAGGTTGCTTTGAACTTTACACCGGGAAGCATTGCGGATCCGTCATAGTTTGTCTTGTTGATGATAATCTTGGGATTGGGTGATGCGCTGGCACCTGCGCTGAAGTTGTAGTCGCTGGTATCAACGGCATTACTGCTTGAATGCTCTTCCTTGTCCTCAGAACCGTCCTGCTTTATGTAGAGCTTATTTGTGATAAACTCAGCATCCTCTACGATTCTTGTGTAGAAGGTTATTTCAAGAGTTGTATCCTTGTACTCCTCGGGAATCTTGATGGAGAAGTCTGTAAGATTGAGCTGAGGCTCAAACTTGTTGAACTGCTCTTCTGTGAGCTTTACGCCTTCTGACTTGATAGAAAGCTCAAACAGTTTATTATCGAGTATAAGCTCAAGACCTACCGATGAAAGATCGTCGATGATCCATACTTCACCCATATCGACCTTATCCTTATTGAAGGTGCAGGTCCACATGATAGTGTCGCCGGTACCTGCAACTATTTCGCCCTTCTTGTCCGTGCGGTTATAGTTTGCATTTACCTTTGCGGTATTTGTGTAGCTTAAAGGCTCGTCGTAGATTTCGCCTTCAAGAGTACAGGTGTTTTCAAAGTAATAATCCGTACCCTTACCAAGCTCTTCCATAGCAACCTCGTCGGTTGCCTTTGTGGTAATATATATTTCGTACTTGTTATCGGATATATTGCTTCCGTTGAAGCTGAAGATTACGGTTTCGCCGCCGTATACCGCACCGGGAGTATCTGATATTGTCCAGCTGATAGAATCACCTGAAACGCCGGATTCACAGCTTGTAGCGTTTGCGGCGGGAGTTAACGTAACTAAAGGATTACCGCTGTTGTTACCCCAACCGTCAAGACAGGAGGTATCGCGGATCTCAATCTTATCAACGCTCAGGAGCTTCATACCGTCGGGAAGAACCTCGGTCAGCTTAAGTCCTTCGATAGGCAGACAGCTGATGTTGGCGGTAATCTTCCAGCTTGCAGTTCTGTTATCTACGTCATAATTGCTGATAGCTTCTTTTCTGAAGTTATCCATACCAAGCCATGCGCTTGCAGAAGCAGACTGTACAGTCCAGCTTGTATCGTATAACGTATGGAGAGAAGCGGTATTGTATACGGTCTTACCGCCGTTCCAGTTGTTTGTTGCATTAAAGAAATCGGTGTCAACTACCTTTGTGGCAAGTACAAGCTCGTACTTTTCGTCTTCCTTTACTTCGCCAAGTCCGATAGTTATCTTATTTCCGTCGATATAATACTTATATTCTTCAACACTGTCGTTTGAAGGAGCGGTGCCGTCTACTCTTGTAAAGGTGATTGTTGAGGTAGCGCCGCCATTCTTTATAATTTTACCTGTAAGTATTTCGCCATCGGCAAAGGCAAAGCCGTCTTCAAGAACGTCGGTTATAACCGCATTGTCACAGCTCATACCGTATCTGGGATTTACTGTGAGAGTCCAGGGTAACGTCTGTGTAACAGCAGAGAACTGACCGGCACTTTTTTCAAAGGCTTTAACGCTGGTGCTGAGCTCGTGCTCTCTCTTGATCTCGCCGTCATATTCTGTGGCGGAGGGCTTGTCTGTTTCGCCATAGTAGATGTTATCAGCGATAAGCTCGGAGGTGTTCTTATACTTCATAAAGCCGTAGTTTTCGGATGCGTAGGCTTCAGCATCAATGTCATCTCTGAGCTTTGTGGTATACTTTATAGTTATCTTCTCACCTGCGGTAAGATCTGCAGGATTACCAAAGTCAGAGAGCTTTATAACAAAGCCTTCCGTTTTGTCCTCGCTTGTGCCGTAGGTAAGTACCTTATCTGTAGCAACGTTTACTGTTCCGTCAGGATTTACAACAAGTGCAGAAAGTGAATCGGGTATCGTTTCATCTGCTCCGAGTGTTGAAGGAACACCGTTTACAGTAAGAGAATCCTTGACGTAGGTATGTGTGTTGTTGAGATAGTCAACAAGGTAAATATTGTCTGCACATACGTACTTTGTATCAATGGTAATAGTCCAGTTTACAGTCTTGTTATCGGAACCGTCGAGCTGTCCCTGCTTGTTCATAAAGCTATGGCTTATGCTTCCCCAGGAGTCAGCGGGCTTGTTGATCTCGGGAACGTCGGCGTCGGTAAGCGTTACCTTATTGTGAGTGCCGATATAGAAGCCGTTGTTCTGGATATAATTTCCGATGCTTCCTGCCTTGAGCTTATAAGTGAGTGTAATTTCTGACGTGGTTTCGTCTGAATCTTCAGGGAAGGTGTAGATAAGTGCGTCACCAGTCATAGGAACGTTGCTTCCGTCCTTCTTTGCACTTACAAGTGACATAGAAGAAAGGTTATCAGGACCTAAATCTGTGATGGTCTTACCTGCAAGGGTAGCGCCGTTGTAGGCGTAAGCCTTTATCGTATAGGTGATAGTACCGTCATTGTTTGCAGAGCTGGTGCTCTTTTCTACTCTGAAGTTATTAGCTACTTCGTTAGGGTCTGCGGGAGGCTCGGGAGGTACGACGTAAGCGTCGATCTCAATCATATCACCATCATTGCCGAGCTTTACGTCCTTGATATCGGTATCTGCCGCATTGATGTTCATACCAACGGCAAAGTTGAATATATCAGGATTTGCCCATAACGAGTAGTTGTCAAGAGAAATAGTGATCTTGTAGCTGTCACCGTTATCCGCTATCGTGTATTCACCCATACGGATATTCGTGCCTACGTAGGGGATATTTTTACCTGATACGCAGTTGATATATACGTCGGCAGGTGTGCCTTCCGTATCATCCTCATTGGTAACAGCTGCCTTTTTGGGCATATTGAAGGTGTAGGTCATGAATCTGGGTGCGGAAGAAAGCTCGGGATCGCTGGCTACCGCATCCTTAGCCTTGTTCATTATCTCTGCCAGCTCTTCCTGTGTCAGATCCTCAGGATCGGGCATTTCTCCGTCAATCAGATATTCTGTGAGGTATGTGTTTACCAGCTTGTGATAGAATACCATAATAGGATCGTCGGGAGAATATCCCTCAAAGCCGATAGGAGAAGCGCTTACGTTAAGAACGAAGCTGTTCTTGTTGGACGTATCACTTATAGTTACGTCAAGACCGGCTATGTAGTCGCTGTTTGCTGTAGCGTCAATATAAACACTTGACAGATCTTCAGCACTTGCCGTTGCAGTCGTCACCCCCGTTGGCAGACTGCCGATGCATAGGCACTGTATACTCAGTGCCGCTGCGGTAATAAATGCAGTTATTTTCTTGAACATTTTATTACCATCCTTTCATATTTATTTCACTCACTTAATAATTTAGTTGTTTTATGTATATAACAAGAGATGCAGAATGCTCCTTCAGGATTTACCTGAAAGAGAAATTCTGCAAATATTAAGTTTCATATTAGAATTATATCATATAACGAGAACTTTTTCTATAGCCTTTTGCAACAAAAAGAGTATGTAATATTTGGCGGATTTTATGCCTTTTAGTGCTTCGCACCACAATGACTGCAGAAATTCGCTACTGCAATATTGTTTGAGCCGCAGCTTGCACATACCCATCCCGTCTGACCTGCATTTGCGGTCGTCTGGGTAGAAAAGCTGTTCTGCTGGGGGTTCTGCGCCATATTCTGCTGATATGCTGTATTCTGCTGATTATAGCCGTACGGCTGATTGTAGCCGGGGTTATATCCGTAGCCCTGCTGATTGTAGGCGTTCTGCTGATAGTTTCTCATATTCTGGGCAAACATAGCCTGTCTTCTCTGATTTTCCTCTGCGGTGTTGGTAGCGGCGGTGGATTCAAGTGCTCTGTCGGAGAAGGTCTTTATACCGTTTACAAGGGCTATAATGCCGAAAACGATAACCGCAATGTCCATTATAAGACTGGTCCACATAGTTATATGGATGAAATTGCTGATATTTCCTAAAATTCCCGCTATGTATCTCGTATCGACCTCAGCCGCACGGAAGAATGCAAGGAACATTTCTTCAAAGGACTCAAAAAGAGCACCTGAAGCGAGGGTGATTACAGAACTGATAAGAGATATTGCATTGAAGCAGAAGAATACCGCAAGTATTATCGTGACGGTCTTCAGGGTGCTGAGGGTGGGGAGAAGGGGCTGCTTCTTATACTTTGAGCAATAAACGAGCGTGATGATTCCTAAAACAATGACTATCATAATTATTTCCTTTCTTTACCTTATCAGAAGGTTGCTGTTCTGTTTGTTCCGCAGTTTCTGCAGAAGCTCTCTTCTGCCTTGTTATTTTTACCGCAGGAGGGACATTTCCATTTTTTGTTTCTGTAGCTTGTAAAGCTATGAGCTTCACAATGCCCGTCGGCACTTTCGGGGTGGGGGATATATCCGGTTTCGCTTCTTCCGTAGTTGCAGTTGTCAGCAGAGGCAGTCGGTGTGCCGAAGCTCTGTGTGTTCTCTACGGGAGCGGTTACACTTTGTGTGCCTGCAGTATTATTCTGTCTTGCCGCATCACCGTAAAGTCCCGAAGAATTATAGAATCCGCTATTGTTATTTCCGCTGAATACGTTGGAATTGTTACTACTGCCGTAGGAGTAGTTGTAGCTTGTCTGATTCTGTGCATATCTGTTCTGATTGTAGCCGTTGTTTCTTTCGGACACAGGCACGTAGTCGGCACTTCCATAGGTGTTTACACTCTTCCAGAGCTTTCTGCCCTTGAAAGAGGTGAAAAAGCCGAAGATTGTAATACCTACCATAGGTGCAAGTATAATTCCGCCTGCTATAAATGTAACTATTATTTGATCTATATCCCCGTTAGCTTCTTCTATCATTTCGCCTATTGTTCCAAGCATAAAAAGTCCGAATACAATAGTAGGGAGGAGCTGCAGAATTGAGAATACCAGATTCGCCGTACCGAGTGAGCCGGCGGATTTTGCATCGGCAAACCTTCTGTTTTTCTTGTAATTGCTTATTTTTACAATTATTATAATTCCGAGTATAAGTGATATCATTTCTGCGTTCCTTTACGTTTAATTATCCGAGTTTATTTCCACAATGATGGCAGAAGCCTGCGTTACCGGGATTTGCGGTGTTGCAGGAGCTACATACCGTCATAGTCGGTTGTGTGTCATTCTGTATTACGTTTTGCGTCACGGAGGAAACAAACTCCTCTGAAGCACATTTAGGGCAGGTGGTTGCATACTGCGACATTACGGTGCCGCATACCGCACAAGCTTTGAAATTGGGATTCTGGGGAGCTATAACGTTGTTTACCCTGAAAGCAGACTGTGTAAGCTGCTTGTTGCAAAGGGTACGGTATCCGATGACGTTTACTATTACACCTGTTATAAGAATTACCGCATACAGAATATACATTGCTACGTATGCGTTTCTTGTAGAGGGATCTTCTATGTAGACTATCGGATTTTTGCCGTCGGTAAGGTATGCATAGGGGTTGAAAAGAAAAGAAATTATATCTATCTTACCAAGAAGGAAAAATGCGCTCACGATGGTAAGTGCGATGTTAAGCCCCTTTATGACGCTTCTTCTCTTTGCTGAAGGATTTTTTCTGAATCGGGGAATCGTGAATATAAGTATCATCGAAATAACGATAATTGCCAGAAAGAATATAAATCCGTCGAAAAGCTCCGTAAAGAGCATTCTGTTGCGGTAAACTTCATTTGACCATTCTGATGCTGTAAGTAATGTGTTCATATTTACCTCCTTTGAAGGCTGATAACGTTTCTGGTTGCGGATATAATAACTATAAATCATACTATATAGTTAATATAATTATATCACATACAGATGCCTTTGTCAAATTAAGACTGCTAAAAAAATCGTTGACAATCGGGCTGACAAGTTATATAATATTTATATATAAAAAAACAAACCACAACCAGAAAGGAAACGTAATTATGGCAGTACTTGTTACAGGCGGCGCAGGATATATAGGCTCTCATACCTGCATAGAGCTTTTAAATGCAGGAGAGGATATAGTAGTAATAGATAACTTCTACAATTCAAAGCCCAGAGCTATCGAGCTTATAAAGGAGATCACAGGCAGAGATTTTGCCTTTTACGAAAACGACTGTTGTGACGAAGCGGCACTTGACAGAATTTTCGCAGAGAACTTCATCACAGAGGTTATCCATTTTGCAGGCTATAAAGCAGTAGGCGAAAGCTGCTTAAAGCCCGTGATGTATTATGAAAACAACCTTCAGTCAACAATAGCACTTTTAAAGGTTATGCAGAAGTACGGTTGTAAGAAGCTGGTATTCAGCTCCAGCGCTACGGTTTACGGCATTCCCGCAAAGGTACCCGTAACCGAAAAAATGAAGCTGTCCGCTATCAATCCCTACGGCAGTACAAAGCTCATTATTGAAAATATGTGCAGAGAGCTTTACGCCTCCGATAACGAATGGAGCATCGCTCTTCTCAGATACTTCAACCCCATCGGCGCTCACGAAAGCGGAAAGATAGGCGAGGATCCCAACGGCATACCCAATAACCTCATGCCTCTCATCTTAAGAGCCGCTTCAGGCAAGATGGCTACACTCAGCGTATTCGGTAATGACTATCCCACTCCCGACGGCACCTGTGTCCGTGACTATATCCACGTAGTAGATTTAGCACTCGGTCACGTAGCGGCAATCAAGTCCGTAAGAAGAGAAACAGGTTGTCCCGCCTATAACCTCGGTACAGGCAAGGGATATTCCGTGCTTGATATAATCAACGCCTTTGAAAAGGTAAACGGCGTAAAGATACCTTACGTAATTGCGGCAAGACGTCCCGGTGATGCGGCAGAATGCTATTCAAATCCCGCCCTTGCTAAAAAGAAGCTGGGCTGGACCGCTGAAAGAGGCATCGAGCAGATGTGCCGTGACAGCTGGAATTATTTAAAGAATAATGCTTAAAATCATTACCCGAAAAAGAGTCCGTCTCTTCTTCGGGTAGTATTATATGAGAAAGGATAAACAATGAGATTTACCTATTGTCCCGATTGCGGAAGGCTGTTATCCCACAGAGATTTAGGAGATGAAAAGAACGTTCCCTGGTGTGACGACTGTAACCGCCCTTTTTTCGATACCTTCTACACCTGCATTATCGCTATTGCAAGATGCGGTGATAAATACGCCCTCATCCGCCAGAAGAATGATGACAGCGAAACCAATACGGAAAAGTTCATCTGCGTATCAGGTTATATCGGAGTATGCGAAAGCGCCGAAGCCGCCGCTATGCGTGAAATCAAGGAAGAACTTGGTATTGACGCAAAAAAGGTAACTATGATATCCTCCTACGTTTACGAAAAGAAAAAGATGCTTATGATAGGCTTCTGTGCCGACGTGGAGCAGACGGAGTTTGATATATCAGGCGAGCTTATCGAGGCGCATTGGTTTGATAAGGATACCGCCCTCGAAAAGCTAAAAAATACGTCCATCGGAAAAGAGCTTCTGCTTGATATACTGAAAAGAGAGGAAAAGAAAAATGGCTGAAATAAAAAGCAAGATACCACCCTATGAGCGTACCGCTCACTATTATGAAACCGACAGAATGGGAATTATCCATCACTCAAACTATATCAGATGGTTTGAGGAGGCAAGAATTTATTTTCTTGAAAAGGCGGGCTACCCCTATTCAGAAATGGAAAAGGACGGTGTAATGATTCCCGTTTTATCCGCAGAATGTGAGTATAAGAATGCGGTAAGATTTGATGAAACTGTACTTATCGATCTTGATATAGCCGAATTCAACGGCTTCAAGATGACTATAACCTATACCGTAACCGGTAAAGAGGATGGTCAGCTGAAGGCTGTGGGCAAGACAAGGCATTTCTTTGTAACTCCCGATTTAAAGCCGATAAGAGTAAGCAAGACGCACAAAAGAGTTTTCGACGTTTTCAACGATAACAGAATGACCGAGGAGAAGTAAAATAGATTACAAATATACTTGACTTTTATGCTTTAAAATGGTAAAATAAAAATAGCAACACTCGTAAACACAAAACGTTTTTTTGCGAAAGGAAAGACACTATGAATATAAAGCTGATTTCAAAGGAAAAGGACGAGCTTTTCAAGGCTATTTTACAGCTTAAGACAGTAGAAGAATGCTATGACTTCTTTGAGGACTTATGCACCATCAGAGAACTCGAATCCATGGCGCAGAGATTACACGTGGCAAAGCTCCTGACAGACGGCAGAGTGTACAGCGATATCGTTGATATAACAGGCGCAAGCACCGCCACAATAAGCCGTGTAAACCGTTCTCTTCAGGGTGGAAACGACGGTTATTCCGTAGTATTCGACAGAATGAAGGAAGAGGAATAATGGCGGCATACGGACAGTTTGCCACAGTCTATGATTTTCTTACCGAAAATATAGACTACAAAAAGCTTGCAGAATATTATGACAGAGTAAATATATCCCACGGCGGTAAGCGTGGGATATTACTTGATTTAGCCTGCGGTACGGGTAGCATAAGCAGAGAGATGAAAAGGCTCGGCTATGACGTTATCGGAGTTGACTTAAGCATAGAAATGCTGTCACGGGCAAAGGAGCAGGACTGCGAGGGTATAGAATATCTGTGTCAGGATATGCGGAGCCTTGATATGTACGGTACTATCGATACCACTATATGTGTGCTTGACAGTATAAACCATCTCGAAAGCAGAGAGGATATACTCGATTGCTTCAGATCCGTTTCGCTTTTTACAGATCCTGACGGTCTTTTTTTATTTGACGTAAACACCGTAAAAAAGCACCGTGAGATACTGGGCGACAATACCTTCGTCTACGATACCGACAAGGCGTACTGCGTATGGCAGAATTTCTACACCTCTCCCGACGAGCTGGATGCGGTGGATATCTGCCTTGATATCTTTTCGGAGCAGGAGGACGGAAGCTACATCCGTTTTTCCGAGGATTTTTCAGAGATAGCTCTGCCGATTGAGGAAATTTCGGAGCTTCTTTCTGAAGCAGGCTTTGAGATTATGGATATATACGATTACGAAACAGAGCAGAAGGGTGACGAAGAAAGCGAAAAGGTGCTTTTCTGCTGCAGAAAGAAAAAGTAAAAGAAGGATGACAATATGGGAAGAATAGTAAGAGCCTTATCCGATGACGGAAGTGCTTTATGCACGGCAATAGATACGACTGATATAGTAAACGAGCTTCACAGAATACACGGTACCTCTGCAACCGCATCAGCGGCGGCAGGCAGACTTGCAACTGCGGCGTGTATGATGGGTGCGCTTATGAAGAACGAGGGTGACAGACTGACTCTCCGTATCAACGGCGGAGGAAGTATAGGTACTATCACCACAGTTTCTGATTGCTGGGGCAACGTGAAATGTTGTATGGATAACCCCTTCGCAGATTTGCCGCTCAATGAAAAGAACGGCAAGCTGAACGTAGGCGGAATCGTCGGTACAGATGGTTATTTAGCGGTAATCAAGGATTTAGGACTTAAAGAGCCTTATATGGGACAGATTCCGATAGTAAGCGGAGAGATTGCCCTCGATATAACCCAGTATTATGCAGTAAGCGAGCAGATACCTACGGTTTGCGCTCTCGGTGTACTTGTGGATACAGACCTTACCATAAAGAGAGCAGGCGGATATATAATTCAGCTTGTTCCTCCCGTTAACGAAGCGGCAATAGATTTTATCGAAGAAAATATCAAGGATATGCAGTCGGTGACCAATATGCTTGAGGCGGGTATGACTCCCGACGAGATAGCGCTTAAAGGCCTTCACGGACTCGGCGGCGAGATTCTCGACAGCTGGGATGCGGTCTACGGTTGCGACTGTTCAAGAGAAAGAACTGAAAAAGTGCTGATAGCCCTAGGCGAGAAGGAGCTTACAAGACTTGCCGAGGAAGAGCCTGTAACCGAGGTATGCTGTCATTTCTGTGATAAGAAATACGAGTTTACAAAGGAAGAGCTTAAGGAACTTATAAATCAGATATAACTCTGAAGAAATGGATAACGGTATATGAAAAAGTGGCTTGTAAAAAGCATAGACAAACAAATATCAAACAGACTTATGCTGGAAACAAAGCTTCCTGCCGTTATCTGCGACCTTCTTGTGTCCCGTGGAATACAGACGGCGGAAAAGGCACAGGAATATTTTAACGGAGATACTCTTTCCGATCCCTTGCTCATAAAGGATATGGACAAGGCGGTAGCAACGATAGAAGAGGCTATAGATAACGGAGAAAAAATAACCGTCTACGGTGACTATGACTGCGACGGCATAACCGCAACGGTTATGCTTTACAGTTATCTCGACGCACTCGGAGCAGAGGTGGACTGGTATATTCCCACTCGTGACGAGGGCTACGGACTGAATGCCGATAGCATAAAAAAATTATACGACAACGGCACAAGCCTTATCGTTACGGTTGACAATGGCGTTTCTGCCATTAAGGAGGCAGAGCTTATCTACGAGCTTCAGATGAGGCTTGTAGTTACCGACCATCACCAGCCTCCCGAGGAGCTTCCCAGAGCAGAGGCAATAGTTGATCCGCACAGAGCGGACGACACCTCACCCTATAAGCATCTGGCAGGCTGTGCCGTAGCTCTTAAGCTGATTATGGCAATGGAGCAGGATATAGACGGAATACTCGAGCAGTATGCAGATATAACTGCGATAGGTACTGTTGGTGACGTGGTGGCTCTTACCGGCGAAAACAGAATAATTGTCCGCAGAGGCTTATCCGAAATGCAGTACAGCGAGAACGAGGGACTTTTATCCCTTGTTTCAGCGGCAGGACTTGATATAGAAAATATGACTACCTCAGGCATAGCCTACGGACTTTGCCCGAGAATAAATGCGGCAGGCAGATACGGTAGTCCAGACGTAGCGACAAAGCTGCTTCTTGCCCAGAACAGAAAAACCGCCGATATGCTGGCAAATCAGCTTTGCGAACTGAACACCAGCAGAAAGGAAACGGAAAACCGCATACTTGAAGAGGCTATAGCAACCCTTAAAGCAAACCCCAGAATATTCGATCAGCGGGTGCTTATCGTCAGCGGCGAAGGCTGGAATCACGGCATTATCGGTATCGTCAGCGCAAGACTGCTTGAGCTTTACGAAAAGCCCTGCATAGTCATCGGTATCGAAGGAAACGAAGCCAGAGGCTCTGCAAGAAGTATTGAAGGCTTTTCGATATATTCCGCACTCGAAAGCTGTAGCGATCTGCTTACAAAATTCGGTGGACACGTAAAGGCGGCAGGCTTTTCATTGCCGGTAGAATTCATCGAGGAATTCAGGCAGAGAATGTACGCCTATGCGGCACAGAAATTCCCCACAATGCCTGCTATGACTATTGAGGCGGATATTGAGCCTGACGTAAGTCAGTTAAGCATTACCGAGGTCGAAAATCTTAAATATATGCAGCCCTTCGGCGAGCAGAACAGCGCACCGCTGTTTTTACTTAAGGAATGTGAAATAATTTCATCCAGACCTTTAAAGGAAGGAAAATATACCTCCTTTACGGCATTATACAAGGGTAGTCAGTTTAAATTCCTGTGCTTTGGCGTACCCTATGAGAAATTTTTCTATCATATAGGCGACAGGGTAGACGTACTCGCAAATGCGGAAATAAATGAATATAATGATACGAAGAGCGTCAGCGTCAGAGTAAAGGATATAAGATTATCCTCCTTTGCTCAGGACAAATATCTTGCCGCAAGAAATTTCTACGAGAAGATATTAAGAGGGGAAAAGGTGGATAAAAAGCTCTACGAGCGCATAGCTCCCACCCCGCAGAATATGAGGATACCCTTTGATATTATAAAGACAGTGACAGACCTTGATACAGCGGTACAGCTTGCACTTTCAAAGGGAGTGAATTATTGTCTGTTTATGATGTGTCTGCACGTTTTTGCAGAATTCGGCTATCTGGAGCTGGATAGAATAAACGGAAAAATCAGCTTTGTAAAGGGCAGTAAAAAAATAGATCCGGAGCAGAGCGCAGTTATAAAGAGAATAAAAAAATCCTGTCAGGATTAGAACAAAGGAAATAAAGACAGAGAAAAGGAGGCAATTATGGTTTACACTATTGAAATGCTTATCGAAAAACTGGAAAGCCTTGATAAGAGCTACGATATAGAAAAGATAAAGGCGGCGTATGATCTTGCCGATGAGGCTCACAAGGGCGTTGTCAGAACTTCGGGCGATCCCTATATCTCCCATCCCGTAGCGGTAGCCTATATCCTTGTGGATAAGTTCAGCATGGATACGGATACTATCTGTGCGGCATTACTTCACGATGTAGTAGAGGATACCGATATCGGTCTTGACGTACTGCAGAAGAAGTTCGGTGAGGACGTAGCCCGTCTTGTAGACGGAGTTACCAAGATAGGCAGAGTGCCTCTTAATACAAGAGAGGAACAGCAGGCGGAGAATATCAGAAAAATTCTTATCGCTATGTCCAAGGACTTACGAGTAATTATCATAAAACTCGCCGACAGACTCCACAATATGCGCACTCTTGATTGCAGACCTCCTGAAAAGCAGTGCAAGACCTCTCTTGAAACAATGAACTTCTATGCCCCCATAGCCCACAGACTCGGTATCAGCGACGTTAAGGAGGAGATGGAGGACTTATCCCTGCGATACCTCGATCCCTTCGGCTTTAAGGATATCGAGCAGCAGCTGGAGCTTCATAAGGATGAGCGTGACGCCTTCATCAATAAAATAAAGGCTATGATAACAGACCGTATCTCTGACATTCAGCCTCCGCCTATAATCGAGGGCAGAGTAAAGAGTATCTACAGCATCTACAAAAAGGTGTACGTAAAGGGAAAGAATTTCTCGGAAATTTACGATATATATGCAGTAAGAGTAATTCTTCAGTCAGTAATCGAATGCTATAACGTGCTTGGTATTATCCACGATATCTTCAGACCTATGCCTTATCGCTTCAAGGACTATATCGCAATGCCCAAACCCAACCGTTATCAGTCGCTTCATACCACCGTTATCGGCAGAGAGGGTATTCCCTTTGAGGTACAGATAAGAACGGTAGAAATGCATAATACCGCCCAGTACGGTATCGCGGCTCATTGGAAGTACAAGGCAGGTATAAGCGGAAGCGTTGCAGGTGAAAAACGCTTCGACTGGATAAGACAGCTTTTAGAACAACAGCAGGAGGCAGACGACGTAGAGCAGCTTTCCGAAGCTATCAAGATTGATCTTGCTCCTGATGACGTATACGTATTTACCCCCAAGGGTGACGTAATAACTCTCCCTGTCGGTGCAAATATAATCGACTTCGCCTATGCTATTCACACCCAGGTCGGAAATCATATGACTGGTGCCAAGGTAGGCGGCAGAATGGTACCCCTTGATCACAAGCTCGTTACAGGTGAGATCGTCGAGATACTTACCACTAACAGCGAGAATTACGGACCGAACAGAAACTGGGGAGATATCGCAAGAACGAATGAAGCCAAGGCGAAGATAAGAGCCTGGTTCAAGCGTGAAAGAAGAGAAGAAAACGTCGAATGCGGTATGCTCCTTCTTGAAAAGGAGATTCGCCGCAACGGTCTTACCCACGACGATGAGCTTCTTCTTCAGATTGCTCACCGTCAGCGCCTGAACACGGTAGAGGATCTTTATGCCGCTATCGGTTACGGTGGCGTTCAGCTCTCCAAGATAGTAACAAGACTTAAAGAAGAGCATATCAAACAGCAGAAGCTGATGCAGGCAAACCAGCCTGTAGACGTGGGAGAAACCATTTCTCATTACAGTAAGAAGGCGCAGAAGAGCGGCGTTATCCTTGATGGTATAGACGATTGTGTAGTTAATTTCGCCCAGTGCTGTAACCCTCTGCCCGGTGACGATATAATAGGCTTTATCACAAGAGGCTACGGCGTAAAGATACATAAATGCGACTGCAGAAACGTATCTATAGGACTTGACGGCGAAAATAAGGAAAGATGGATAAATGCCCAGTGGGCAGGAAGTATGAGCAGCTTCTTCAGAGCGACTATAGATATAATCGCCGAGGACAGAACTGCCCTTATTGCCGACGTTACCACCCTTATTGCCGCAAACAGACTTCCTATTTACGAGATAAACGCCCACAAGCTGAAAAACGGAAACGCCAATATTACAGTAACTATCGAGGTAAGCGGTGCAGAACAGCTTAAGAATATAATCCTCCGTCTTCAGAAGGTGACGGGAGTTATAAGTGCAGAAAGAGCGGGTAAGTTATAATGCATATAATTACAATGAATTTAGGCGAGCTTGATACCTCCTGCTATCTTCTTATATCGGATGAAGGTAATGCGGCAATGATAGATCCCGCAGGAGAGTGCGATAAGATAGTCGGAGTGCTTTCAAAAAACTCTGTTACTCTTACGAAGATTCTTCTCACCCACGGACATTTCGATCATACGGGAGCGGTAGCGGAGCTTAAAGAAATAACTGGAGCAAAGGTATATATCCATGCGGATGATGAATGTATGCTGAACGATACCATAAAGAACGTGGCGTATCTGGCGCCGGGCTTTGATTATAAGCCCTTTGAAGCGGACGTTCTGCTTACAGGCGGCGATATGATATTCCTTGACGAGCTTGAAATATCGGTAATGCATACGCCCGGACATACAAAGGGTAGCGTTATGTATTTTGTGAACGACGCCATATTCACGGGCGATACGATTTTTGAAGGCTCTGTGGGTAGAACTGATTTCTATTCAGGTGATATATCTGCCCAGAGAGAAACCCTCAGAAGAATATCAGCACTCCGCACAAACTATACTCTTTACCCCGGACACGGCGAAGCCACCACGCTTGAAGATGAGAAGAAATACAATATGTATCTTAAAGGTACTGGAATGGGACTCAATTTCGTGTGATATTTCCTGAAAAATCCTTTATCATACTTGAAAAAAGCAACGGATTATGGTACAATTGTACTATCAAAATAAACGAAAGGACCTACCGCAGATGGAACTTAAGGACGATTTAAAGAATAAGGCTAAGGACATTGCTGACGCAGGACTTAAAAAGGCAGACGAGATATACAGAATATCAAAGCTCAAATTAAAGTGCGTTCAGCTTGACAATCAGATAAAGGCAAAGTATACCGAGCTTGGTAAGGCTGTTTACGGTATGGTAAAGCACGATAGCGCAGATTCTGAAAAGATCTCCGCTTCTGTTATGGAGATTGAGGCTCTTTATGCGAAAATGCGTAAGGTGTATGCTGAAATCGAAACCGCAAAGAAGATACTGACCTGTCCTGTATGCGGTGCAAAGAACAAGTTCTCCGATACTTATTGCCGTAGCTGTGCAAACAGACTTGTAGCAACAGACGAAGAGCCTGATGATTATAGCTTTGTACCCGAGGTTAATGAAGAATAATATCAACATTCCCTGAAGCATAAATCAGATAGTCATATAGAAGTATTACAAAGCCACTTTTGATATTTATGTCAAAAGTGGCTTAGCATTACTTATGTTGTTGACGATTTCTGATATTTTTGTTATAATTTTCTCTGTCAACATCTTTGAATTTATCGAAAGGAGTTTGATTATGAGGCGTACTAACAGCAACATCAAGGTGTTGAATCGTGATATGATGAAATATCTTGCATATATTCCAATGTTTATAGGTCATATGATAGCCTGGA
>JAFQUH010000154.1 GCA_017408635.1 Ruminiclostridium sp.
CAGTAAACAAAGACAAATAAAAAAGCCCCGTGAAGGGGCTTGCCCGAGAAAGAGTGCGGTTGGCAGACTTTTCGGGCGGTTACAGCCGCAGCTGGTAAAAAGCCCTTATAGGGCTTGTGCAAGCCACCGGCTATGCCGGTGGTCTTGACTTTAAATTATTTTTGCGCCATACAGAGATTTGATTTATTTCCACTAGTAGGGGGCGACGTCCTCGACGCCCCGTTTATAGGCGACACACAATCCGAAGGGTTGTGTCACTCTTCAGGGTATGTCCTCGACGCCCCGTTTAGAGAAATTTTTCTATATCTGTTTTACTTCTGCGCCATATAAAGATTATAATAATCTCCCTTTTTGGCAAGCAGTTCTTCGTGAGTACCCGCTTCTGTGATACCCTTATTATTGATAAACATTATCTTGTCGCAGTTTTTGATAGTTGATAATCTGTGAGCGATAATAAAGCTCGTTCTACCCTTTAACAGCTCATTGAGTCCCTTCTGAAGCTCTTTTTCCGTCTTGGCGTCGATGGATGAGGTTGCCTCGTCAAGAATTAAAATTTTAGGATCGGAAATAAGCGTTCTTGCAAAGGAAACCAGCTGTCGCTGACCGCCTGAAAGCTGGGAGCCGCCCTCAGACATCTCTGTCTGATAGCCGTTTTCAAGACCTTCGATAAAATCGTGGGCGCATACGGTCTTTGACGCCTTTACGATTTCTTCTTCGGTGGCGTCGAGCTTACCGTAGCGGATATTGTTTTCGATAGTACCCGAGAATATAAAGCTATCCTGAAGCATTATACCCATCTGCTCACGAAGGGAGTGCAAGGTTACCTTGCTGATATCGTGACCGTCTATGTATACCGCACCATCGTTGATATTATAGAATCTTGAAATCAGGTTTATAACGGTGGTTTTACCTGCACCGGTAGGTCCTACAAGAGCAACGCTCTCGCCGGGGTTTACAGTAAAGCTGACGTTTTCTAAAATATTCTTGCCTTCTTCATAAGCGAAGGTTACGTTTTTAAATTCTACCTTGCCTGTGATTTCGGGAAGCTCGTAGGCGTCGTCGGCGTTCTTTACAGGAACAGGCTCGTCCATAGTTTCAAAAATTCTTTCAAGATAAGCTATGGTATTGATAAAGTTGTTGTAAAGGTTTGCAATATTGATGATAGGCTGCCAGAAGCGTGAGGAATAGTTGCTCATAGCGAGGATACTACCCAGCGATACCGCAGGGAAGCCTATTACAAGCAGTCCTACAAAGTAAATTGCAGAATCGATGGTAGCTCGTATATTATCGACAGAGAAGGGAATACAATGGTTTATTGTAACCGCCTTCATCCACACCTTGCGGTAAGCTGTGGAAAGTCTGCGGAAGATACCAAGATTCTCGTTCTCTCTTGCAAAGCTCTGGGTTACTCTTATACAGTTGATGCTTTCTGCAAGATAAGCGGTCTGGTTTGAATTCTTGTTGGATACCTGCTGCCAGGCTCTTCTCTGCTTGTTTTTTAAGATTACCATAACAAGTATGAATACGGGAACGCCGGCAAAGATTACAAGTGCCAGTCTTACGTCTACCATAAACATGAATATTGCTATGAATATAAGGTTGAATATTTCAAGCACAAAGTTTATAATGCCGTTTGTCAGCATATCCGAAACGTTATTTACGTAGTTTACAACTCTTACGAGTATCTTACCCTGCGGTCTGTCATCGTAATACTGGAAGGGAAGCTCCTGCAGATGCTTGAACAGATCCTTTCTTATATCGTAGATTATCATCTGACCTGCCTTTGTCATTATTCTCTGACGGATATTACCGAGAATAACGCTGACAACGATAGTCAGTAAAAACAGTCCTGAAAGTAAAACTATGTAGGGTATAGCCTTTTCGTCGCCATTCATACCCATAGGTATGGCGTTATCTACTACCTCCTTTGTGATAAGGGGGGCGAATAAGGCTACCACAGCGGAAATCGCCGATAATATAAAGGCGGTTATCATCTTCCATTTATAACGCTTTACGTATACGAGAGCACGCTTGAAGTGGGCGAAATTAAATGGGGTTTCAAGGGTTTCGTCAATATCAAATTTATTTCTTGCCATTTATACCGCCTCCTCTTCTAAACCGTTCTGGAGAGTATATATCTCATGATAATAACCCTTTAATGCCATAAGCTCTTCGTGGGTACCGCATTCCTTTATTCTGCCGTCTTCCAGAATAACGATTCTGTCAGCATGACGGGCAGAGGAGGTACGCTGTGCTATGATGAGCTTTGTACAGTCGTATCCGAGCTTTGTCAGATTTTCCTGAATCTCGATTTCCGTTTCCATATCAACGGCAGAGGTTGTATCGTCTAAAATCAGTATCGGCGGCTTTATCGCCATAGCTCGTGCAAGAGCTATTCTCTGCTTCTGTCCGCCCGAAAGACCTACGCCTCGTTCACCGATGATAGTATCGTACTGCTCGGGCATTTTTTCGATAAAGTGAGCGGAAGCAAGATGAGCGAACTTCTGTACCTCTTCAAAGGGTAGATCGGAATCGCCGTAGGCGATATTTCCGTCAACCGTGTCAGAGAACAGAAGGACCTCCTGCGTAGTCATACCGATATTACTACGGAGAATATCAGGCTCATAGTCCTTTACGTTCTTTCCGTCAACGTATACCGCACCCTCGGTCACGTCATAGAATCTTGCTATAAGATTCATAAGCGTAGTCTTGCCGGAGCCGGTAGCACCCATTATTACTACGGTTTCTCCATCCTTGATCTCAAGATTGATATCCTTTAAAACTGTAGTTTCACCGAATTTCATCGATACATTTTCAAAACGGATATCACCCTTGATTCTGGACCTTTCCTCGCAATTATGCTCGTTTACGATATCAGGCTTTGTATAGTATACCTCGATTATCTTTGTAACGCTTGCAAAGAATCTCTGCATATCGTTTATCAGCATACCGATATTTCTCATTGTGTTGGAGATAGTCCATAGCAGACCTGAAAAGACAGTATATTCGGATAAGGTGATTCTGCCGTTTATAACAAAGATACCGCCTGCCAGCATCTGCACCACCCATAAGCCCTGGGCAAGTGTTTCGATATAAGGCTGGAAGGTAAGCCATACCATAGCTGCCTGCTGGTTATGCTCGCAGTAATCCTTGTTGTACTTGTCAAAGTCCTCCATCTCGTATTCTTCTCTTGCGAAGGCTTTTACAACACGGTTAGCGGCAATGTTCTCCTGTGCCTTTGTGTTGAGCTTCGACAGCTTTTCACGAAGCACCACATATCTTTTTCTTACTCTCTTTGAGAACATTCTTGAAACTATACACAGAATGGGAGCAAGGGAAAGAATGCATAAGGTCATCAGCCAGTCAACGATAAAGAAGTAAATGATCGTGTATATAAAAAGTGCAAGGCTTTCTACCACCATCATAATGATCCAGGCGAGTGAATGACGGATAAGCTCCAGGTCGCCGGTAAGTCTTGTTACCAGGTCACCTCTCGTATGCTCGTCGTAAAACTTCATATCCTGATTCTGAATACGGCGGAAAAGCTCGTTTCTTACCTTTTGCAGAACTCCCTGCGATACTATTTCGTAAAGAGTCTTTGCAACGAACTGTAAGCAGGTGCGGACAAATACAAAGAGTATCATCGCAACGCACAGCGTGATCAGAAGCTCTCTCTGGTTTTCAATATTTGAAAGAGCGTCGGGGGAGGTGATGAAGATAGATATTATTTTTTCTGTGATGATAGGGCCAACCAGGAAAAACGACATATTTATAATCGACATTGTCAGCGCCACCGCATATATAGGTCGGTAGCCCTTTAAATTTTCCCATAGCCATTTGAGCTGGAACATTTTATCCTTCCTTTCCGTGACTTTTTGAAGCCTTGCTGAAACCTTTTGGAAAACGATTTCATTAAATTGTACAAAAAAGAAAATAAATCGTAAAAATCTATTCTTTTCCGTCTTTTTTGTACGCCTTTCTTTATTTGTCATGCTATTTTATCATAAGAAAATATTACTGTCAATAGAAATTTTCAATTTATCTTGATTTATGTCAAAATCGTAAAATTTAACTTTTTTTATACTACGAAGCAAAGAATTTTTGTGCAAAAATATACTCTATCCTAAAGACTGACCGAGAATCTTTGAAGTCGCATTTTATAGGCGTTATGCACAATAATGTCTATGCATATTTGTGAAAAGTTACAAATTGAAAAAATTTTTCAA
>JAFQUH010000155.1 GCA_017408635.1 Ruminiclostridium sp.
CTATTGTATTCTATGCCCATTTACTACAATCTGCTCTTGAAAGCCCGACTATTGTTGTTATTACGGACAGAAACGATCTTGACGATCAGCTTTATTCGCAATTTGCAAAATGCAAGGCTTTCCTTCGCCAAGAGCCTGTTCACGCAGAAAGTCGAGAGCATCTGAAAAATCTGCTTGAAGGTCGCAAGGCAAACGGTATTATCTTCACCACTATGCAGAAGTTCGAGGAATCGAGTGAGCCGCTATCTGAGCGCAGAAATATCATCGTTATGGCTGATGAAGCCCATAGAGGTCAGTATGGTCTTACCGAAAAGATCAAGATGACTAAGAATGAGGACGGCGAGCTTGTTGCCCGTAAGGTCATCGGTACGGCTCGTATTATCCGTGATACGCTCCCGAATGCCACATATATCGGATTTACAGGAACTCCTATTGCTATGGAAGATAGGAATACCCGTGAGGTGTTTGGTGATTATATCGACATTTACGATATGACGCAGGCTGTCGAGGATGGTGCTACTCGCCCTGTTTACTATGAGAGCCGTGTCGTGAAGCTGAAACTCGATGCGGATACACTCAGGTTGATAGACACCGAATATGACATTATGGCAATGAACGCCGATGCTGATGTTATAGAGAAAAGCAAGCATGAACTTGGACAGATGGAAGCTATCCTCGGTCACGATGATACGATAAAATCTCTTGTTGACGATATTCTTGACCATTATGAGAATTACCGTGAGAATATTTTGACAGGTAAAGCAATGATTGTTGCCTACTCTCGTTCTATCGCTATGAAGATATACAAGCGTATTCTCGAAGTGCGCCCAGGCTGGGAAGAAAAGGTCGGTATTGTTATGACTGCTTCCAATAAAGATCCCGAAGAATGGCATAGTATCATCGGAAACAAGCGTCATAAGGAAGAACTAGCCAAGATATTCAAGGATAATGACAGCCCTATGAAGATCGCTATCGTTGTCGATATGTGGTTGACGGGATTTGATGTACCATCCCTTGCGACGATGTATATCTATAAACCGATGATGGGTTATAATCTGATGCAGGCTATCGCCCGTGTTAATAGAGTATTCCGTGATAAAGAGGGCGGCTTGGTCGTTGATTATGTTGGCATTGCTTCTGCCTTGAAACAGGCTATGAACGATTATACCGTTCGTGACAAGAAGAACTACGGCAATACCGATATTGTAAAAGTTGCTTATCCGAAGTTTCAGGAGAAGATGCAGATATGTCGTGATTTTCTGCACGAATATGATTATTCTGCATTTTTCGGTGGTAATGAGCTTACCGCAGGACGGACTATCACGGGTGCGGTCAACTTCCTTATGGACAGAAAGAGGGAGAAAGACAGAGAAAACTACACGAAAGAAGCACTGCTCTTGAAGCAGGCACTCTCGCTGTGTTCCTCTATCGCTGAAGAAGATGAGCGCGAAGAAGCTGCTTTATTTGAAGCTGTACGTGTCCTACTGATGCGTATTCTAAATCAGGGCGGAGGTAAGAAGCTCTCGCTCCCCGAAATCAATGCTAAGATCAATGAACTTTTGAAGCAGAGCATCAAGAGTGACGGGGTTATCAATCTTTTTTCGGACAAGGAACAGGACTTCTCTCTGTTTGATCCAAAGTTCTTGGAAGAAATTTCCCGAATGAAGGAGAAAAATCTCGCTGTCGAGCTGCTGAAACGTCTGATATCCGAACAGGTACATATCTATAAGCGTACAAACCTTGTAAAATCGGAGAAATTCAGCGAAATCATGCAGAGTGCTATAAACCGCTATCTGAACGGTATGCTTACCAATGAGGAAGTAATACAGGAAATGCTCAACCTCGCAAATCAAATTCGTGAAGCGAAGGAAGCAGGAGAAGAACTCGGTCTGACCGCCGATGAGCTTGCTTTCTATGATGCACTTACCAAACCGCAGGCTATCAAGGATTTCTATGAAAACGCTGAACTTATCGCTATAACAAAGGAACTTGCTGAAAAGCTCCGTAAGAACCGCACTATCGACTGGCAGAAGCGTGACAGTGCAAGAGCGAAAATGCGTATGATGATACGCAAGCTCCTGAAAGATCACCGATATCCGCCGGAAGGTATGGACGATGCAGTGACTACGGTCATGAGCCAGTGTGAGCTGTGGGTGGATAATAATATTCTATATTGATGACTGTGTAAATAGTGTTTTCTGATCTTTTTCACTATAAATGTGGGCAAGAAAGCATAACCTTGTTTCAGGGATAATTATTGTTAATTGCAACGATTCAACTGTATGTATCTTTTATAAAATAGTAGCAAAAGTCCCGTATCTGATTTTTTACATCAGATACGGGACTTATTTTTTATTCACCCAACATCAAGACAAACCCTTACGGTCAAGTCTTTCCATTGGTTTTGTCGGAGATAGGCATTATGTGCTTTTCTCCAGTTTTTCGCCATTTCGTATGTGATTTTGAAGTCCCATACGAGTGCGAATTCAGGTTTGAC
>JAFQUH010000010.1 GCA_017408635.1 Ruminiclostridium sp.
CTGTTTGTGCTGTCAGCTATTATGTACGCACCTGAAATATCGGAATATGCCAGCATTTTAAGCTCGGGACAGTTCTGTATATCTTCAATGCTCACCTCTGTATAACGGGAATGAGGCACCATAAAAATATCATCAAAACCCTTTAATAAGGGGTGATTTTCTACACAGAGCTTGTGAGGGAAAATACCGAACATCTTTCTGTCAAGCACTCTCTTCTGGAGTCCATAGTGATAATAAAGTCCAGCGAATGCCGCCCAGCAGATATGTACCGTACTGAAGGAATGGGACTTGCTCCATTCCATAATATCGCATAATTCCTTCCAGTAGTTTACCGATTCAAAGTCAAGAAGCTCTACAGGTGCGCCCGTTATGATAGTAGCGTCAAAAAACTGATCCTTTATCTCGTTAAAGGTAGTGTAGAAGTTTATCAGATGCTCCTGAGAGGTATTCTTTGGGTTATGGGTTTCTGTCTTTATAAGGGTAATATCTACCTGAAGGGGTGTGTTACTGAGCAGTCTTAAAAGCTGGGTTTCAGTAACTATCTTTGTAGGCATAAGATTGACTATTGCTACCTTAAGCGGTCTTATATCCTGCTTCGCCGCCTTTTCATCGGACATTACAAAGATCTTTTCATTTACAAGCGTAGAAAACGCAGGCAGATTATTTGGTATATTTATCGGCATTTCTGTCTTACCTTTCTTTTTGTATTCCTTTTGTTCTTTTTTATCTCATAACAATGAATTATTTTATCATAAATCGGCAGAAAAATCAATAGTTTTACGTAAAAACAGAATAACTTACTTATTCTGTATCACCTTCAGCGTAATATCTGTAGGAGTTTATCGTAACTATCTGTGGCTTTACAGAAGAAAGCTCCGCTTCCCTGACGTCAACCAGCTTAAAGCCATTTCTCTCGATAACACGGTTACTGCCTATATTATCTTTTACCGCCTCAACAATAATTTCCTTGTATCCGTCGTTAATAAGCTGATTTACAACCGCTTCAAGTGCTTCTGTCATATATCCGTTATTCCAGTATGCTTTTCCCATGCAGTAACCTATAACCGGCTTTCCGTGGTGATATCCGACTACGTCAATCATACCCATAAGCTCGTTATCAGCTTTTCGCTCTATGCCATAACGATAACAATTTGCATTTTTATAGTCCTTTAGCCAGAAATCAACTACGGCTCTTGTAACGTCGGGACTCTGATGCGGCTTCCAGGTGACAAATTTCGCAACCTCGGGATCGCTTGCCCATCTGCTATATATGATATCAGCGTCACTGGCTGTAATATATCTTAAATTCAGCCGCTTTGTCTGAAGCTCCTTCACCTGTCACACCGCCCTTCAGTAAATTTATCCTAATTCCGCTATCGTAACACCCATATCACCTTCGCCGTAAGTACCGTCACGGAAGGTCTTTACGTGGGGGTTACGTCTTAAAAACTGCTGTACTGCGCTTCTTAAAGCGCCTGTACCCTTGCCGTGAATTATAGTTATTACAGATATACCGCTCATAAGACAGCTATCTATGAATCGGTCAACCTCCATAACGCCCTCATCGCCCATCATTCCACGGATATCAAGCTCCATACCTGACTTTCTGGTGAAATTACTTTCGGTCTTTTTGGTAACCTTGGGTGTTGTTTGTTTCTTGCTTTCCTTCTTTTCAATAAGACGGAGATTTTCCATCTTGGTTTTTGATTTCATTGAACCAATCTGAACAAAGCATATATTCTTTGCATCGGGAAGTCTTGTGAGCGTGCCCTCCTGGTTTAAATCTACCACAAGTACGGTATCACCGACTTTAAGTGGTCTTGGCAGAACGTAATGCTCGATTTTCTTTTCAGAAATAGGGTTTGCAGTATCATACATACTGTTCATGGCTGAATTCATTCGTGAACGAGCGCCCTTTACCTTCTGTGAAAAATCAGCGCTTTCCTTCTGCTTTCTTATCTGTTCCAGATCCTCAAGCAGTAAGTCACCCTGAAAACGTACTTCTTCGATAATGCTCATAGCCTTGTTACGAACAGCCTGAAGCTCCTTTTCCTTTTCCCTTTCAAGACGCTCTCTCTGTTCTTCAAGCTGGGTTGTAAGCTCCTTTGACTTTCTTTCTTCGGCCTTTACTGCAGATTTCAGTTTTTCAAGCTCCTGCCTTGACTTTTCAAGAGCTTCTACAACGTCTTCAAAGCGTTTATTTTCTGTACTTACAAGCTCTTTTGCCTCTTCTATGATATATTCGTCAATACCGAGCTTTGAAGAAATAGTAAAGGCGTTGGATTTACCCGGCATACCTACTATAAATCTGTAAGTAGGCTGTAAGGTCTTCACATCAAACTCGCAGGAGGCGTTTTCTACACCATCGGTTTCAATAGCGTACATCTTGACTTCTTGATAGTGAGTTGTTGCAAGCAGTTTACATTCTCTGCTTTTAAGCTCTTTTAATATCGATACCGCAAGAGCAGAGCCTTCTACGGGATCCGTTCCCGAACAAAGCTCATCAAGTAATACCAGAGAGTTTTCGTTTGCTGTTTTCAGTATCTTTACAATATTGGTCATATGAGATGAAAAAGTAGATAAGCTCTGTTCGATACTCTGTTCATCGCCTATATCCACGTAAACCTCATCAAAAGTACCTATTACACTATTATCACTTGCCGGTATCATCATACCGCACATTGCCATCAGCACAAGCAGTCCCGCAGTTTTCAGAGAAACGGTTTTACCGCCTGTATTAGGACCTGTAACGATAAGCGAAGAATAACCGTTACCAAGCTCTAACGTTATAGGTACGACCTTATCCTTATCGATAAGAGGATGTCTTGCTTTATTGAGAGTAAAGCAGGGCTTTTCGCTGATTTCGGGGATGACCGCCTTCATCTTTGCGCCAAGATTTGCCTTTGCAAAGTAAATCTCAAGCTTTAAAACGGTTTTATAATCCTTTATCAGAGCTTCAGAGAAATTGCCCACCATTTCGGACATTTCCTTTATAATACGTTCGATTTCCTCCTGCTCTCGGGACTGAAGAACTCTTATCTCGTTATTAGCCTCAACAACGCTCATAGGTTCTATAAAAAGAGTAGCGCCAGTCTGGGAGGAATCGTGTACAAGACCGCTGATTTCGGATTTATACTCTGTCTTTACAGGAACGACAAATCTTCCGTCACGCATCGTAACAAGGCTTTCCTGAAGGTATTTCTGATTAGTCTTGTTCTTTATGAGTTTATCCAGTTGTTCTCTTATATTAAGACTCTTTTTCTGAATAGCCCGTCTTATTCTTGCAAGCTCAGGACTTGCTGAATCGGATATTTCTTCTTCCGATACTATCGAGTTTGAGATAGTCTGTTCAAGGTGCTTGTTTTCCTGAAGAATATTGAAATATTCGGATAATGAGGATTCGATACCGCTACACTGTGAGTACCAGCTCACAAGTCCCGATACCTCTCTTAACACAAGGCCTATGTCAAGAAGCTCTCTTAATGATAGCGTAGAGCCTTGCGCCGCTCTTTTTGCACTGAAGCAGACGTCTTTTATGTTAAAAAATCTCGGTGTGCCGAATTTTGATGATAAGGTAAAGGCGTCGCCGGTCTTAGCGATTTCGCTTTTTACGGTATCAATATCAAAGCTGGGTGTAATTTTGAGTGTCTCTTCCTTACAGACGTCGCAATACGCCTGCTCTGAAAGAAGTATCAATACCTTGTCCAGCTCAAGTTTTTTATATTCTTTTTTCATTTTCTTTTCCTTTTATAAATTAAAGCTGATATTTTTATAATAATCCAGAGTTTTAAAGCCTCTGCCAAGCTGTGTAAGGAGATAAAATTCTGCTATGGCGGAGAATAGCTTTTCGTTCTGTTCTGAAACGGAGAATCTGTAGAGCTTCTCTATATCGGAATACGCCACGTATCTTAAGGTATGCAGAACGGTAGGATTCAGCAAAAAGGCGTTGGCTTCGCCTATATCTCCCCTGCACTCTTCATAGCAATCAGAACAGTACAACGCACCCTCATCAGGCAGAAAATACATTTCATCACTGTCATAGCAAATACATTCCTTGCAGGCACGAAGATCGGGCATAAAGCCTATATGGGTAATGAATCTGAATTCAAAAACCGCCTTTATAAAGCGTAGCGACAGTTTACCCTTCTGCAGATGAAAATACGTCATACATACGAATCTCAAAAGCTCTGTATGATCCTCTTCAGAGGTAGCACAGTATCTTATTATCTCCGCGAAATAGCTTGCAAGAGATAAGCCTTCGATGGATCTGCATATATCATAAAAGCTGCATATAGGCTCGGAACTGTTTATAGTGTACTTGCTACCACTTTTTTTAAGGCAGAATTTTGAGTAGCTGAAAAGTGATGCGGCACCTGAATTTTTACCACCGATTTTTTTTACGCCGTGTGCCATTACCTCGACAATGCCGAGCTTATCGGTGAATATGTCAAGAAAACAGCTGTTTTCTCCTATAACCCGTTCTCCTATAACGATTCCGTTAAGAGTAATAAGCATAAAAAACCTTTCCTGTAATCAGTCGGCCTTGAGTCCGAAATCCGCAATAGCAGATTCCTTGTTTCTCCAATCCTCCTTGACCTTTACCCATATCTGCATATTTACCTTACATCCGAAATACTCTTCGATGTCAATACGGGCAAGAGAGCCTATTTTTTTCAGCATAGCTCCCTGCTTGCCGATTATCATTCCCTTGTGGGAAGCCTTTTCACAAACAATAACAACGCCTAAATCCACTATTTCGTTACCGCTTCTGTGACGGCGTGTTTCCATACTTTCTATGTAAACCGCCACACCGTGAGGAATTTCCTCCTGCATATTACGGAGTATTTTTTCTCTTACCAGTTCAGCAAGCCATACCTTTTCCGTCTGGTCTGTAGGCAGATCATCATCAAAATAATGAACGGATTCCTTCGCATACTTTTCAAGAACAGGCATAATAGCATCTGTTCCCGTCCTGTTCTTTACGCTTACAGGAATTATCTCCTTGAAATCATAAAGCTCGCTATAGCTCTTTATTATTTCTAAAAGAGAAGTCTTGTCCTTTATTAAATCAATCTTGTTTATAAGCAGAATTACGTCTGTATTTCTCGCTTTAAAGCTCTCGATAAGATTATTTTCTATAGGAGAAATCTTCTTTGTGCCGTCTACCATAAGAATGATAACGTCTACGTCGGTGATACTTTCTCTTATCGATTTCACCATCTGATCGGATAGCTTATTTTTCGCTCTATGCATACCGGGTGTATCTATAAACACGTACTGTGTTTCACCTTTTGTAAGCACACCGTTTATTCTTGTTCTCGTAGTCTGAGGCTTTTCGCTTACTATAGCGACCTTTTCGCCTACTAGAAGATTTGTAAGAGAGGACTTGCCTGCATTAGGACGTCCTGTTATAGCTATAAATGCTGATTTAGTTTCCATTTTTATTTTTTCCTTTTATATTTCTTTTCTTTCCGCCCTTTGCTATAAAGAGATAGAACACACAAGCCACACCCAGCAGCATAGCAAGATTTCCTATATCATCAGCAAAAAACTTAAAAACTGTCTTTAATTTTTCGATATCTCCGAACAGGATTATTCCTATCACTACTGCCGCTATTGATGACAGAAAAACTGCTCCCGCCGCAATATCCTTACCGATTTTAGCAAGCGGAGAATATCCCGGGGACATTTTGTCGATAACCACTTCAATTGCAGTATTTATCATTTCTGTACATATTACGATAAGGCAGGTAAGAATAAGTAAAATATACTGTTCTTTCGTGAACTCGTAAAAAGCCGACAGAAACAACACACATATTGTGGCTACTATATGGATACGGATATTAGTTTCGTGATTTATGCAGAAAATAATTCCGTTAGCGGCGTATCTGAAGCTGTTAAACAGCTTTTTTAAAAATCCCATATTATTCTTCTGAAGCTCTTGTTATGTTGAGGATATTCAATATTTCATCCTGAAGTCTGAACATCACCGCTTCGCCTTCGGGATCGTTTTCGTGGTCATATCCGAGAAGATGAAGAGTCGAATGTGTAGCAAGGAATGCGACCTCCCTGATGAGAGAATGACCGTATTCTATAGCCTGAGCGTGTGCCTTTTCCATAGAAATAACGATATCACCCAGCATATATGCTCCGTTTTCAGGATTTATATCGTATTCGTCATAAAAGCCCAAGGGGAAGGATATTACGTCCGTTACCTTGTTTTTATCACGGAATTCCTTGTTAAGACGCTTTATGGTTTCGTTATCAACAAGTGTAACAGAAACTTCGGCAATATCTCCCTCGAACTCTGTATGTGTAAGCGTCTGGGCTACACATTTTCTTATAGTGGTGCGAAGACCTTTAGGTACTTCTATCGCCTTCTGATCGTTATGAAATGACATTATTACCTTAATCATTTTTATTTCCATCCTGTATTTTCTTTTCGTTATAGGCTTCATAAGCTCTTACAATATCCTGAACAAGTCTGTGACGGACTACGTCCTTTTCGCTGAAACGATTGATAGTTATCCCTTCGATGTTTTTCAGTATTCTTGTAGCCTCTACAAGTCCTGAACGTTTTGAATCGGGAAGGTCAATCTGTGTAACGTCGCCCGTAATTACCATCTTACTGTTAAAGCCGAGTCTTGTAAGGAACATTTTCATCTGTTCAGGAGTTGTATTCTGCGCCTCGTCAAGAATTATAAAGCTATCGTCAAGCGTTCTTCCTCGCATATACGCAAGCGGTGCGACCTCGATACAGCCTCGTTCCATATTTCTCTGAAAGGCTTCCGCTCCCATCATATCAAATAAAGCGTCATAAAGCGGTCTTAAATAAGGATCTACCTTATTCTGAAGATCGCCGGGCAGAAAGCCGAGCTTCTCGCCCGCTTCAACTGCAGGTCTTGTAAGGATGATCCTCTGTACCTCGTGCGCCTTGAAGGCTCTTACTGCAAGTGCTACCGCAAGATAGGTCTTACCTGTACCTGCAGGACCTACGCCAAAGGTGATGGTATTTTTCTTTATACCTTCTACGTATCTGCTCTGACCGACGGTTTTAGGCTTTATAGGCTTTCCCGTGTGACTTACACATATACAGCTTTTACTGAGCTGCTCAAGCTCTTCGCCCTTGCCCTCATTAGCCATAGATATGGCGTATCTTATACTCTGGTCGGTGAGAATTTCACCTTTGCCCAACATATCTATAAGCAAAGAGATAACCTCTGACGCCTTCTGAACGGCGTTTTCGTCACCTTTTATCCTTACTTCATCATCACGGCTATATATAGATACCTTATATTCCTTCTGAATTATATTGATATTCTCATCAAAATCGCCGAATAATGCGCTCATTTGTCCCATATCTGAAACAGATATAGCTTTTTCTATCATATATTAAATTTATCCTTTCAAAAAAATAGCATATATATTGATATTATAGCACAAATGCGCATTATTTTCAATATAATTAAACTAATTTTTCACTCTGCTTTATCATAAACAAGGCTTATTTTTTGCTTGATGCCTATATTACGGTCAACCGTGTAAGTTACTTTAAGTCGTATACCCTCTTTTTCTTTAATTATTTCAGGTATAGCGGATATAACTCTGCAATCCTGAAGGAAGTTAGCTTCAAAAGCTCCTCTTTGTTTATTAAGCTGATTTATAATATCCTCCTGCATATAAGTAACCTGTTCGTTTTCATAAAAAGTATATATTCCTTTTTTATATCTGAACGGAGTTTTTATACCGAAGATGTTTATAAATCCGTATTCCTCTCTGTAGCTGAAATCATCCGTATCTGAAATCTCCACATTATCAAAGGGTGACTTTATAGAAAAATCTCCGAACATAAAATAAGTCGAATGTTTTTCTTCAGAAATCGGTTTTCTCTTATTCTGTCTGTAAGGCAGATAGAATTCTTCCGTCTGTTGGCATCTTGCAATAAGCTCACCTTCAGCATGGATATGTATTACGCCATCGTTATTGTTATCGACTGTTCCGCTTATAAGAAGCTGACCTTTTCTTATTCCATCACCTGTTTTAACCTGCAAAACACCTCTTTTCACCGTCGCAGAAATAAGCTGACAATCATAATCCGATACTATATTGCAGGGTGTTTCGGGAGGTATATCAACTGGCTTTGCGATTTCCTTTTCTTTAACCTTGATGTAAATACGGCTTCCTTCCCTTTCAACGCTTATCCAGGACAAGTCTTTTATATCCGCCATAGCAAGACTCTCGCAATCACTTACGGAAAAATTATGTACGTAAGCACCCGGATATATACCGCACTCGTCTGCAAGAGCGTATAACTGCGATTTTGAAACGTTATCGTTACCGCTAATCCTGATATCCCATACAAATTGCGAAAGTACCAGTATAACGGCTACACAACACATAGGACCTATTACAAGTCCCCATCTTTTTCTGTAGCCGTATAGCCTGAAATATAGTCCGAATCTTTCGGATACTCTCGTTTTGATGCCGTATTTTTTGGCTGATTTACATATATAAAGATAATCCGATGCCTTGATTACCGCAGATAGTTCACCCTTGCTTTCCTTTATATCATATATCTGTACATTGTTCTCTATTATGGAGGAAATCAGCTTTTCCTTATATGCTCCTATTGCCGTAAATCTGACGTAAGCAAAACCATAATGTCCAAATTTCTTTTTCATATAATCCCCTCTTTATTATCATCAAATTCTATACTGTGGATTTTACCGAAGATCTTAACGTTCATAAATCCGTAATTCTTCATTGAAAGCTCAAGTCCTATTATTTTTAAATTTGATTTTGCAAGCTGAAGAATTATCTGCTCTTTTTCAAATTTAAGCACCTTATGACAATACTCCACGTCAATACATCCATCGTCGCTTATATAAATGAAGGAATGCTGCCTTGTTGTATTCTTCAGCTTATCAAACTTTTTAGCCAGTTTATTTACGTTCATTTTTTCATCAACTCCTTAATATAAATTTATATGCCGGAAAAACTAAAAAATGATGTTCTTATTACAAAGGAGTGTATATGGTCAGAAAATTACAGAATATATTCATTTCAACTGTAATGGTGTTTCTTCTTATAATGCTTATTGTTTACAGCAAGGATACCGCCCTTACAATAAAGCATTGTATAGAAATATGTACAGATACTCTCATCCCATCGATATTTGCATATATGGTCTTATGTACGTTTCTTATAAACAGCGGTCTTTCCGAAATTATAGCTACGCCGCTGTGGTATTTATCAAGACGTATTATTAAACTGGATAAAAAACTCTTTTCGGCTTTTCTATTAAGTATTATTGCGGGTTATCCCGTTGGTGTGAAAATGCTGAAAGAACTTATTTCGCAAAACAAAAATTATAGCGAAATAGTAAAACAAATAGCTCCCTTCTGCTATGCCAGCGGTCCTGCATTTGTTATCGGTATAGCTGGTAATATCGTTTATAACAGTTTTACGGCAGGAATGATTATTTTTATATCCTGCACGATAAGTAATATAATAGGACTAGTTATTGCAACAAGAAAAAATGCTCTGAAGCAGTCAACAGAGTTAAATCAGACAAAAACAAACGGAAAGGTAATTACGGCATCCTTTTTATCGTCTGCACGGGCATTGCTTATCGTTTGCCTTTCAATGATTCTTTTCAATCTTATAATTACGTTCATAAACTGCTTTTTGGACAGCAGTTTATCAGAAAGTAACGCTTTAAGCTATATCAAGTCATTTATAGAAATAACGAATATATATACGTTGAACGCCGCCACTCCTCTATGGCTTATGACTTTTTTTATTTCCTTCGGAGGAATATGCGTTATATTTCAGGTATATATTATTGCAGATGGTAGCTTCAGTCTTTTAAAATTTATTGTAACAAGGCTTTTTGTTTCAGTAACAGGCTCGGTTATTTGTTTTCTGATAACCGAAATATCAGGTTATGAGGTATCGATACCCGCAACGTATATTAAAACGCCTCAGCTGATGCTGAAAAACCCCGTCGTATTGTTTGCGGTAAGCTGCATGACCTTAATTTTACTGGCTTTTCTAACCGGTCAGGTAAAATATTTAAAAAAAAATAAAAATATTTTAAAAAAAGACTAGATTTATTCAAAAAAGTATGTTATAATTACAAGGAACAGATATAACTTAAAGCAATAATGCTATACAGAATGGTGGTGTACATAATATGGCAAAGAAAAAATTATTCGGAAACAACATTAAGCCTTCATGCAAATACTGTCAGTTAGGCTCGGCTCTTGGTGATGACAAGATTCAGTGCGAGAAATTCGGTGTTGTAAAAACTTACGACTCTTGCAAGAAATTTGTGTACTCTCCCTTAAAGCGTATTCCTAAGAAGGAAATTCAGCTGGCAAATTCAGACGTAAACAATATTGATTTCTGATAAATAAAAGTATTTCGGTTAATACATTTGTATTAACCGATTTTTTTGTTTATTTTAGATAAAAAAGCATACTTAAATTTGACTATAATGCTACTTGAAGAATAACCAAATATGTGATAAAATAGTGTTGTAATCGATTGCACGGGTGTGCAAAATAAAAAATGGAGGTAAATTAAGTTGAAGCTTAAAAGAATTTTGGCAGGTATATTAGCTGTTTCCACAGTAATAACAGCAACTGCCTGCAACGGCAATACCGATAACGGCACGTCTTCAGGCTCCGTGCCTGAAACTACCACCGAAACAACAATTGATGATGAAATCGACAATCCTGTAGATATCGGTAACATCAGTGTTGACGCAGGTGAAAAAGTAGAACCCGCAACGCTTATGTATATGGGTAACTACGATATCAGAACAGCAGGTGACGTTAAGCCTGCATACAAGTATTTCCAGGAAAACTACGATTGCGACATTGAAGTAACTATCGTTAACTTCCTTCAGATACTTGAAAAACTCACAGCGGCAATCTCAAGTGGTGAATCTCCTGACCTCGTTGACTATCAGGATAACGTATTCCCGCTTATGATGTCAAAGAATCTTTATACACCTTTAGAGGACGTTATGGATCTTTCTGCTCCTCAGTGGTCAGGTCTTGAAGATTACATCAACAAGTTCAAGTGGAATGGTCACAACTACTACTATCCCTGGAGCTACGACGTATCTCCCTATTTCCTTATCTATAACAGAGGACTTTTTGAAGAAATCGGCATCGACGACCCCAAGGAGCTTTATGAAAGCGGCGACTGGGACTGGACAACATTTAAAGATTGCTGCCAGAAGTTCGTAGACAGCCAGGATGGCAGACTAGGTCTTTACGGTGCAGGTCAGTATTCAGCTACATCCTTCATCGATTCTACAGGTACTCCTCTTCTTACAATCGAAGATGACGGCAAGCTCGTTTGCAACCTCGTAAACGCAGACGTAGAAAGAGCTACAACCTTTATGTCAGATCTTTACAAGGAAGGTCTTGCAGGCTTTGCAGAAAACTATATGGACGTATCCGAACAGCCTATCACAGAAGGTCTCAACGCATTCCAGGGTATGGGCGGCTGGATCATCACAAACTATGCAAAGAGAATGGTAGCAGCAGAAAAGAAGGGCTCTTCTATGGATATCTTCTTCGTTCCCTTCCCCAGAGATCCCAATGCTGACGATTACTACTACTCAATGAGTACCTTCGGTTATCTTGTTCCCGCTGGTTCAAAGCACGTTGAACAGGCTTCTGTATTCATCAACTGCTGCAGACTCAGTGTAACAGATGATGCACTTGCAGAAACAACCAAGGAAAGTATCATGAAGAACAAGAAGTACACAGAAGAAATGTACGAATTTATGCAGCAGTTCAAGGAAGTTGAAAAGTTCAACTGTATCATTGACCAGCCTTATGGTCTTGACGAAAACACAGCTGAAATCATCAAGGGTATGCTTGCTGCAGTTCTCTTCAACAACTATGAGAATTTCTTAGATATGTCATGGACACAGCTAAGAGAAGCTAACAGCGGTGCTATCTTACAGCAGGTAGATTACTATAACGGTCTTATCCAGAGTGGTAATGCCGCTTCCTAAAACCTAATATAATCAGCGGGGATGCGTTTGCATCCCCGCTTTATTTAATTTATTTCAACTATTGTAATATTATCACTTGTAAGCTCGACCTCGGATAATAAGGCATCCTTTATCTTTGCGGCGCCCACTGTATCGAGTGCAGGTGTTTTTACAATTATATTAGCAGAAGTTCCGCTCAAATAACATAATACGTCTTCAAAACCCTGTGCCTTAAGTACCGTTTCTATCTTGGTTTCTGCTTCCATAAGCTCAGTCATTTTCATTGTATCCTGTGCTACGGCTTCCATTTCATCCTTTGTCAGATCTCCTCCGTTATAGATAGATTTCAAAACCTCGGTAGCTTCTGCACGGCTATTCTTCTTATCGATTCTCGCTTTTGCAAAATATTCGTCAGCCGCTGTTTCCTTTAAATCCTCGGTAATGGTTTCGTTCTTTTTATCCGCACTTCCCTGTTGCGACGATACAAAGGTAACATCGCCGTAATTCTCGGTTTTCTTGTCAACCGCCTGAACGTTATCGGCTATAGCAAAATTCGCATAAAGACCTACAGACAGAACCAGCGCAAGTCCGGCTATAATCAGATGCTTTTTTCCGATAATAAGGTTAATTCTTGGTCTTTTCATTATAATACCTCTCTTTTTTATATAGTTATACATATTCTGGCAGGCGATACGTCAAGTATCTTTGATGTGAGTTCCAGAATTTTTTCTTTTATAACGGGATCCTTTGCGGATTCAGTAACGATACCGACGCCAATAATGGTAAATCCGTCTTTATCAGTCCTTACCACAACCTTCGTTTCTTCGTCTTCACAAAGCATTGATATCATTGAAATCAGTTGATTTTCTGTTTTTGAATTTTCATCAATATCCCGAACACCTTCACCTTTTGAAGAAAAGAAAATAATCAGTAATGCCGCAAAGCCTGTTATAACAGCGATTTTCAGAAATAAATCCGTTTTAAAAATATCTTTCATCTTAACAATCCTTTAAAATTAACCCTCTTTCTTTATAAAACTATATCTTACAAGAATATCACTACCTACCTCCCTGCTCACAAGCTCTGTCGCATCAAGTACGTTTTTTTCAGATTCAGCAGTACTGAACACAATTTCAATTTCACTAATAGATATGCAGAATGCCCCGTTTATATGAGCAATAACGTAAACTTTTTCATATTTATAATCATTATCAGATAGTAGCTGCTCCGTTTTGAGTCTGACCGCTTTTGCTGCCTCTTTTCTTACTTCCTCTGATAGCTTGTCGCTGAAATCTATTATTTCAGAGGTTTGCAGATCTTTAAAATCAAAAGAAGTAAAAAAAGTCACATCATCAAAGCCTGACAAAAGGCTTATAGCAAAAATACAAGAAATCAGAAAGGATATCTGGGTTTTGAATCTGTTTTCGGGAATAAGCATTTTCAGTATTCCGGTAGCTATAGCGAGCAAGCAAACACCAAGTAAAACCGATTTTACGCTATCCATATCAGATACCTCCGAGAGTGAATATCATAAGCGAAACGCAAATAACCGTCATCAGCAAAAAGCAACAAAGCAAAGCCAGAACGATTGAAATAACGTTTTCCGCTCCCTTTATCATCTGTGATATTCCATCGGTAGAAAACATTTCAGACAGACTACGAGCAAAGCTCAATACGAGCTTATAGCACAAAGTTGAAATAACAGAAGGGAGCATAAGTAACGCCCCTGCAACAACGCCGAAAACACCGAAATTACTTTTTATCACGTTCACACCTCCAAGCATTACAGAGAGCGATTCTGAAATTGCACCTCCTATAAAGGGTACTGCATTGGATACTGTGAACTTCGTAGCCTTTAAGCCTATACTATCAGCACCAGACGTAATAAAAGTCTGTAACCCCAGCATAGCAACGAAAACCGTCATTAATATTCCAAGAAGCCATATAACTACCTTCTTTATACCATCGCAAAAAGCTGATAATCTTAATCCACTGTCAAAAGAGCCTGCAAGGGTAATACCCATCATACAAACTCCAAAAGGAAGGATTATACCCGTTGCAAGCTGCATAAATAGTTGGATACCGCCCATTATAAAGCTATTCAGTACCGTAGCCGATGTCACTCTACCCGTCATTGATACGACTCCCGCAAAGGCGGGGATGAACGATGATACAAAAACCTTTCCCTGCTCTAAAGTCCTTTCTCCGTATGCAATAACCTCACTTACGTTTACGGTAGTGATTGCCGTACCTGATAAAATACAGATTAGATAAAAGAGTTTTTTCACCGTCGTATCGGCGTTATCTGATATTGTTCCTAAAAATGAGCATACAAGCACAACAATCAGAATAGAAATAAATAGTTTAAGCGGACTTTCTATGTAGATACAAAACTGTTCCCATAGATAGTTTAACACACTACCTACGTCAAAAGCATTTAAATCTACACTATCGGGCGTTATTCCGTTGCTGTACAGTTCATCTGTAATGTTTTCAGGAAGAGAATAATCGTAATCCGATAGCTCAAAATCGGGTAGCTCTGCAAACGCTGTAACAGAAGTAAAAGCCATAAGAAAAAGTATCGGAAACAGCAGTAACATTTTTAAAATCCTTTTTTTCATATTTACTCCATAAGTCCTTTTACAATATTTATAAGCTCTGTAAATAACGGCATCGACAAAAGAAGTATGGCACATCTGCCTGCAAAATCAATTTTTGTTGCTATCGAGCTTTCCCCTGCATCCCTGCAGCTATCTGATGCAAGCTGAGTTATATAACAGATAGCAAGACTTTTAAGCAGCAGTTCACTGTATTTAAAGCCATTCGCCGAAAGCTCGCTTAACTGCAGAACAGATTCAATTACAGGAGATAATAAGAGAATAAGTGCACCCAGCATAATCATTCCGGTAACAAGAGAAATATATATACTGAATTCAGGTCGGTACTGCTTTAAAACCACAGATAATACCGCCCCGATTACTCCTGCTCCGACAAAAGCTATTATATTCATCCTATATCCCCGCTACAGATTGAACACGTTCTTTATAGTGTCAAATAGCTTGCTTATTTCTGTAACGATCATCATAAGAACAACAATAAGTCCTGCTATTGTTGTCATCATAGCCTGCTCTTCTCTGCCCGATCGTTGAAGTAACTGGTTAAGAATCGCTACTACAATGCCGATTGCGGCTATTTTGAAAATTAAATCCACGTCCATTTTATTCACATCCTATTACAGAAAAATTACACCCACAGCCGCACCGAGAAGAATACCAAGTGTCCTGTATAGCTTTGTTTTGTTTTTTCGTATTTCGTCGGAATCCTTTATAAGCGTATCAAGACTTCCTCTTATCGATTCCATAACCGAAAGCTGTCCGTCTGTATCCGTCTTTCCGAGATTCTCTCCCAGCATTGTCATAACCCTTATATCGTCTGTGGTAATATATTTAATTTTTGCTATTTCCTTTTTCCATTGTGTATCTATTTTTCTGCCGTCCTTCGATACTGCAATAAGCTCGTCTGTTATAAACGGTAGCTTATCACTTTTACATTCTGAAAGAAGCTCGCAGACAGAATATCTGTTATATTTAATAAGACCTTCCGTTCTTAATACAAATGCATTCAGCTCTGTGAGAAGCAAATATCTGTCCTGCACCTTACGACTGAAATACATACCTATAAACGTACCGCACAAGGTAGCAAGACAAAATATAATCATTCTGTACATAAATTACCTCTGAGGCTGAAGGCGGATTATCCTGTCAATTACGCCTTTTTCCTTGTCCGAAAGCATCGCAATATGGGATAATGCTCCTATCCCCTTTAGACTCTTTACCGCTTCGTTATTTACAAGTTCCCTTTCATCTTGTAAATGAGCAGTCATAATAATACCTACGCCGCAATTCATTAAACTCCTGATTGAATCTATATCCGCCCCAAGCTCATCGAGAACTACATAGTCGGGCGACATAGTTCTGACCGCCCTTTCAATTCCATCTTGTTTATTGAATCCGGTGAACACATCTGAAAGATCACCCGTTGATAGCTGATTGATTCCTTCGTAGCAAGCGGCAATCTCGTTTCGTTCATCAATTATCGCAAGCCGGTACCTGTCGCCTATAATTCTGCACAGATCCCGTAAAACAGTAGTTTTTCCCGTAAGCGGTCTGCCGGCTATAAGTAATCCGAAAACGTTCTCCTTTTCAAAAATATCAGACAAAGCCTCTGCACAGCCTTTATGCTCTCTTGCTATTCTTATATTGACAGAACTTACGTTCTTTATATAGCTGATTCTGTTATCGGTATATACGGCGTTTCCGCAAAATCCCGCTCTGTGACCGCCCTTTAAGGTTATAAAGCCGTTTGCTATATCATTTTCGTAATTATATACACTATAGCGGCAAAAGGCTTCTATGCATTGCTTTATTGCAGTTATATCTATAATCGTCTGTAAAGTCAGATACGTATCTTCGTACCTGATTCTTACAGGCTGTCCTGCTTTAAGTCGTATTTCTGTAGCCTTATGCTTTATATCATTAGGAACAGACGTAAGGCTCGGCACTATATGTAAAATACATTCGCAAGCGGTATCATATTCCGTTTTTTTAGCTCTTATCATTTTCATCATCCTTTCTTGCTCTATACTATGCGGCTTGTACGGAAAATAGAACAAGCTATCCGTACTGGATAGCTTGATATAAATACAATTTTTGCACAAAAAATCACCGCACAGAAAACTGTGCGGTGTAACTTTTTCTCAATTATTCCTTCTCGCTTAAAACTGTCTTTATATGCAGTTCTTCAAGCTGTTTTTCATCTACAACCGAAGGACACTGGGACATAAGCTCGCTGGCGTCCTTCACCTTGGGGAATACAGTAACGTCACGAAGACTTTCTGCTCCGCAGAGAATCATTGAAAGTCTGTCAAGACCGATACCAAGACCGCC
>JAFQUH010000156.1 GCA_017408635.1 Ruminiclostridium sp.
CGGCAATTGATACCACAACATTTGCCGAAGGCAAATATTTCATCCGCCAAAGGCGGATTTCATCAAAACCGGAGGTTTTGATTTCACCGTGCCATAGGCACGATTTCATTTTGAAATTTGTCCCCGACAAATTTCAATTTAAAAGGGTGCTACTCACAATAGCACCCTTTAGCTTTATTCACTTTTAATACTTTTTCTGTTATTATACAGAAACATTGCTACAGCCATACCGCAGATTATGATATATCCGAGTATGCTCCAGACATCCGGGATATCGCTGAACATAAAGAAACCGAATGCCGCCGCAAATAATATCTGCGAATAATCATATACCGATATCTCCTTTGCAGGTGCATATCTGTAGGCGGCGGTTATGGTAAACTGTCCGCCCGCTCCTGCAAGGCCTGCTATTATAAGCACTATCCATTGCCATAGCTCCATCGGATGATAATCGAATATCAGGAACGGAAGCGTCAAAAGACAGGAGAAGCCTGAAAAGAAGAATACGATATACGCACCCTTTTCACCCTTTACCCCAAGCCAGCGCACCGCCGTATAAGCGGCACCTGCGGCGATTCCGCCCACAAGTCCCACTATCGATGGGATAAGCTCCATATTTGTAAAGGTCGGCTTTATAATAAGCAGACTTCCTAAAAACGCTACTATTACGCCAATCGTCTGAACTGCCGTGGTTTTTTCCCGTAGAAATACCATAGAGAAAATAACCGCAAAGAAGGGCGACATCTTTGTGAGCATTGTAGCGTCTGACAGTACGAGATTATCTACCGCATAGAAATTGCAGAGTATTCCTACTGTACCGCAGGTAGCACGGAGAATGAAAATTCCGATATTCTTTTTATTCTTCGGTAATAGTGACGAGCCTGATTTCAGAAGTACGATAAGCGCAAAGATAAAGGCTATTGAATTTCTGAAAAAGCTCTTCTGTATTGAAGGTATATCCGGGCCGGCAAGCCTTACAAAGCTGTTCATAACAGTAAAGCAGAAGGCTGACGCCACTATGCAGATGATACCCTTGTATTTATCGGGAATAACTGATATTTTTTTATTTTTCAAATTATCACTTCTTTGTAACACCGTCGGGCTTTACCTCTATATGAGGCAGCTCTATATTCCCTCCTGACGCAAAAAGCTCAGGTCTGTTAAAGGTATAGGATAATTCTATGGAGTTTATCGCTTCGCAAAGCTCCTGTTCATCAAGATCTGCTATGCAGATTACAAAATATGTTGTAACGGTATTCTGCGAAAAGCGGTTTACCTCCGTCATATTGGCTTCTTTGAAAACAAAGGCGTCAGCGTGCTTTCCGATACTGTCAATCTTAAACTGAATATCGTTTATCTTGTACATACCGATATTTGTGAAATTAAAGGAAATGCCGACTCTTATAAAATCCTCTTCCCTTGTCATATCGAAATCAGCGGAGCTTAACAACATACTGTTCTTATGCTCGCCGTTCTTCAGCTTGTCATACTGTGCCTTTATATAATTTCCGAAGTCATCGTCACTATAGGTAGTGAGAGTTATACCGCTATAATTTATATGCAGGGGGTACAGAAACTGTGTCAGCAGTACCACCGTACCCACCGCAATAACTATAAGCCAGGTATAAATCAGTTTAACTGTTTTGTTCTGAAAGAACGCCTTCAGCTTGCTCATATCTTCTTAACGCCGAGAGTTACCTTTTCACCGTTGATATCCCACTCAGCGTTATATCCGTCAACAGAGCCTGTAACGATGCTTTCTGCCAGAGTGTCATCAGAGATTTCGGCGCTGTTTCTGGTAAGGATTTCAGCAACCTTATCGTTACCGTCACAGTAGATGGTGATGTGGTCCATAACCTCAAAGCCTGCGTCCTTACGCATAGACTGAATCTTGCTTACGATCTCTCTTACAAAACCTTCTTCGATAAGCTCGGGAGTGAGAGTTGTATCAAGAACTACAGTATAGCCTCTGTCGGTTACTACTGCATAGCCTTCCTTCTGCTTTTCTTCGATGAGCAGATCCTCTTCAGCTATCATAACGTCACCGTCAGAAAGTGTAAGAGTCATAACACCGCTCTTTCTGATTTCAGCCATAGCCTTTGTGCCGTCAACCTCTGCAAGAGCGTTTCTTACTTCGCCTATCTTCTTGCCGAACTTTGCACCGAGAGTCTTGAGCTGGGGCTTGAAGGAGTAGGAAGTGAATTCGTCTGTATCCTCAACAAAGGAGATAGCCTTGATGTTAAGCTCATCCTTAACGATGTCAGCGAACATAGGCTGTAAGGTCTTTTCGCCCTTTACCATGATGTTTGCGATAGGCTGTCTGTTCTTGATGTTAGCCGCATTTCTTGCCGCTCTGCCGTTTGTAACGATAGTAAGAACAGTTTCCATTTCCTCTTCGAGTTCCTTGTCAACGAGTGCTTCGCAAACCTCGGGGAAGTCGCAGAGATGTACGCTGATGGGAGCTTCCTTATCAAGTGAGCATACAAGATTTCTGTAGATATCGTCGCATACGAAGGGAGTCATAGGAGCAGAGGTCTTTGCGATAGTAACAAGCGCTGTATATAAGGTCATATAAGCGTTGATCTTATCCTGTGTAAGCTCCTTTGACCAGAAACGTTCTCTGCTACGTCTTACGTACCAGTTGGACATTTCGTCAACGAATTCCTGTAAAGCTCTTGCCGCTTCGGGAATACGATAGTTTGCAAGATTGTTATCAACCTCGCCCACTACTGTATTGAGCTTTGATAACAGCCACTTATCCATTACGGATAACTTTTCAGGCTCTAATTTATACTTTGTAGCGTCAAAGCTATCGATGTTTGCATAAAGTACGTAGAATGCATAGGTATTCCACAGAGTAGAGATATACTTTCTCTGACCTTCGTTTACTGCCTTTGCGTGGAAACGGTTAGGCAGCCAGGGAGCAGAGTTTGTATAGAAGTACCAGCGGATAGCGTCTGCACCGTGGGTTGCAAGAGATTCGAAGGGATCTACCGCATTACCCTTGGACTTGGACATCTTCTGTCCCTCTCCGTCAAGTACAAGACCTAAAACTATAACGTTCTTATAGGGTGACTTGTTAAAGAGCAGAGTTGAAATAGCAAGCAGAGAGTAGAACCAGCCTCTTGTCTGGTCAACCGCTTCGGAAATGAAGTCTGCGGGGAACTGCTTTTCAAAAAGATCCTGATTTTCAAAGGGATAGTGATGCTGTGCAAAGGGCATTGAGCCGGAGTCAAACCAGCAGTCGATAACTTCGGGTACTCTTGTCATCTGCTTGCCGCAATGAGGACACTTGATAGTTACAGCGTCGATATAGGGACGGTGTAATTCGATATCATCAGGGCAGTTGTCGGACATGCTCTTTAATTCCTCGATACTGCCGATAGCGTGTTTGTGACCGCATTCGCATTCCCAGATGTTGAGAGGTGTACCCCAGTAACGGTTACGTGAAAGTCCCCAGTCTTGAACGTTCTGTAACCAGTCACCGAAACGGTTCTTACCAACGCTTTCGGGAATCCAGTTGATGGTTTCATTGTTTCTGATAAGATCCTCACGGACTGCAGTCATCTTGATAAACCAGGATTCTCTTGCATAGTAGATAAGGGGAGTATCACATCTCCAGCAGTGAGGATAGCTATGCTCGAACTTGGGGGCGTCGAATAAGAGTCCCTTTGCATCCAAGTCCTTAAGCACCATAGGATCAGCCTTCTTGCAGAATACGCCTGCATAGTCGGTTTCCTCTGTCATTTCGCCCTTGCCGTTAACAAGTTGAACGAAGGGAAGATCGTAGTTTCTGCCAACCTTGGCGTCGTCTTCACCAAAGGCGGGAGCAATGTGTACTACACCTGTACCGTCTGTAAGTGTTACGTAGTTGTCGCAGGTTACAAAATATGCCTTCTTGTTCTGCTTCTTGCAGATGTCGATTGCATAGTCGAATAAGGGCTCGTATTCCTTGTATTCTAAATCCTTACCGATATACTTTTCTACTATTTCAAAGGGAGCAGTAGGCTTGTCACCGCCGAGAATAGCGTCAGAAAGCGCCTCAGCAAGATAATAGGTGTAGCCGTCTGCAGTCTTTACCTTTACGTAGGATTCGTCAGGGTTTACACAGAGTGCAACGTTTGAAGGGAGAGTCCAGGGAGTTGTTGTCCATGCAAGGATATATGCATCCTCGTCCTTTACCTTGAAACGAACTACCGCAGAGCGTTCCTTTACGTCCTTATAGCCCTGAGCTACCTCGTGGCTGGAAAGGGGTGTTCCGCAACGGGGGCAGTAGGGTACGATCTTGAAGCCCTTGTATAAAAGGCCCTTGTCCCATATCTGCTTTAATGCCCACCATTCTGATTCGATGAAGTTATTGTCATAGGTTACGTAAGGCTCGTCCATATCAGCCCAGAAGCCTACTGTACGGGAGAAGTCCTCCCACATACCCTTGTACTTCCATACGCTTTCCTTACACTTTGTGATGAAGGGATCGAGGCCGTACTTTTCGATCTGCTCCTTACCGTCAAGACCGAGGAGCTTTTCTACTTCCAGCTCAACGGGAAGGCCGTGGGTATCCCAGCCTGCCTTACGGGGAACGTATGCGCCCTTCATTGTGCGGTAACGGGGAATCATATCCTTGATTACTCTTGTTAAAACGTGACCTATATGAGGCTTACCATTTGCAGTCGGTGGGCCGTCATAGAAGGTGTAGGTGTTATCCTCGCTTCTTGCATTCATACTTGTTCTGAATATATCATTGTCATACCAGAACTGCTCTGTCTGTTTTTCTCTCTCCACAAAATTAGGAGAGGTGGGTACTTTTTCGTAAAGTGACATTGCTTTACCTCCTGAAAATTTGTCCGATTGTTTTCCTTTGCATTATCCGGAAAAATAAAAAGCCCTTATCCGTAAAAGGATAAGGACATAACTGTCTTTATAACCACCTGTTACGACATTCCATCAAATGCGTTCCCTGTAACGGAGGAAATCCGTCCCGTTCTACTCTCGTGAGATTTCGGCGGGAAGCTACAAAGTGATCTTCGGTAAATGCTTACATAACATCGGACTCACACCATCTCCGACTCGCTGGGGCGTCAGGCATTCCTACTCTCTTTGTCACAGCCTTTCATATATATTGTTATTATACTATATAAGAATTAAAATGTCAATAAAAAAATCAGGCAAAAATTCTGAAATTTAAAAAAACTATTGACAAATCACGAAAATTGTGATATTATCATAGCATAATAAACAAAACCGATGAGTGAGAGTAGTAACACTTGTCCCTGTATGACAGAGAGCCGTATATATGGTGCGATTACGGTGATACATACATCTGCGAATGGACTCACGAGGGCAAACCGAAAGATTATATCTATTAGGGGCGACGTTCACCTACGTTACAGGTCGCACGTATGATAGTACGTGTAGCGAGTGGCAGTTTATCTGCAATTTGGGTGGTACCGCAGGATTATCTCTTGTCCCAAAGGGGCAGGAGTTTTTTGTTTATTAGAAAATAAAACCCTTAAACAAAACTTACGAAAGGAAAAGGTGACCATTATGGCAAACAAGGAAATCCCCTACAAAATTTATCTTGAAGAAAGCGAGCTTCCCCGTCAGTGGTATAACGTAAGAGCAGATATGAAGAATAAGCCTGCTCCCCTGCTTAACCCCAAGACCTTACAGCCCTGCACTTTAGAAGAACTCAGCGAAGTGTTCTGCACAGAGCTTGCACGTCAGGAGCTTGACGACACAACTCCCTATATCGATATTCCCGATGAAATCATCGACTTTTACAAGATGTACAGACCCGCTCCCCTGACAAGAGCATATTGTCTTGAAAAGGCACTGGGTACTCCCGCAAAGATCTACTACAAATTCGAGGGTAACAACACCTCAGGAAGCCACAAGCTGAACAGCGCAATAGCTCAGGCTTATTATGCAAAGAAGCAGGGACTTAAGGGCGTTACCACCGAAACAGGTGCAGGTCAGTGGGGTACAGCCTTATCAATGGCTTGTGCTTATTTAGGACTTGACTGCAAGGTATTTATGGTAAAATGCTCCTATGAGCAGAAGCCCTTCAGAAGAGAGGTTATGAGAACCTACGGCGCTAACGTAACTCCCTCCCCTTCTATGCTTACAGAGGTCGGCAGAAAGATAAACGAGCAGTTCCCCGGTACTAACGGCTCTCTCGGTTGCGCTATCTCCGAGGCGGTAGAAGCGGCAAGCAATATGGAAGGCTACAGATACGTACTTGGCTCTGTATTATCCCAGGTACTCCTACATCAGACAGTTATCGGTCTTGAGGCTCAGGCAGCATTCAGAAAGTACAATGAAAAGCCTGACATCATCATCGGTTGTGCAGGCGGCGGCTCCAACCTCGGCGGTCTTATCTCTCCCTTTATGGGTGAAAAGTTAAGAGGCGAGGCAGATTACGAATTCATCGCAGTTGAACCCTCCTCCTGTCCTTCTCTCACAAGAGGTATCTACGCATACGACTACTGCGATACAGGTGCAGTTTGTCCCTTACAGAAGATGTACACCTTAGGCTCCACCTTTATGCCCGCATCCAGCCACGCAGGTGGTCTGCGTTACCACGGCATGAGCAGTGTACTCTCCCAGCTTTATGACGATGGACTTATGACTGCCCGTTCCGTAAAGCAGACTGAAGTATTTGAAGCGGCTCAGCAGTTTGCAAGAGTTGAGGGTATCCTCCCCGCTCCCGAAAGTAGTCACGCTATCAAGGTTGCAATTGACGAAGCTCTCAAGTGCAAGGAAACAGGCGAAGAAAAGACTATCCTCTTCGGTCTTACAGGCACAGGCTACTTCGATATGTACGCTTACCAGAAGTTCAACGACGGCGTTATGGGCGATTACGTTCCTACCGATGAAGAAATCAAGGAAGCTATCGACAGAATGCCTAAAATCTGAAAATAAAATAACCCAAAACAAAAAGCTCCCTCGTTACAAAAACGATGGAGCTTTTCGCATTGGGGAAATATATGAAATTGAGGAGTGCTAAATAACTGTAACTCTCGCTACGATTATATTATATCCTCCCTTTATTAACTGAACAATAATTTTTTTGGATTTTTTAAATTATTTTTTTAAGGGCAGATAACTGTATAATCTGCAAAGGAGCATACCGTTATATAGCTTTCTGTTCTTATCCGCCTTTTCTCCGAAGAGATTCTGAAATTCTTCGTCGGGAGTTATAACAAACATTCTTTTATCACCAAGAGGAAGGATTTTTTCACCCATTATTTTATAAATCTCTCTTGCCTCCTCCTGCTCAAGCATTCTCTCGCCGTATGGAGGATTACATATAATGCAGTTAACGTCCTCGGGACAGGAAAAATCCCTTACGTCACGGCATTCTACCGTGATATATTCGCCTACTCCCGCCTTTTCGGCATTATCTCTTGTAAGTCTTACCGCCTCGGGATCGATATCAAAGCCGTAGGCTCTGAAGCTGACATCCTTCTTTATGCCCTCACGGAGCTTTTCTCTTTCCTCATCCCAGATCTCCTTCGGGATAATATCCCAGCTCATAGCGGTAAATTCACGGTTAAGGCAGGGCGGTATGCCAAGCGCCTTTATAGCGGATTCTATAAGCAACGTTCCACTTCCGCAGAAGGGATCGCAGATGATATCTCTGTCACGGATTCTTGCTAAATCCACAATGCCTGCCGCTAAAGTTTCCTTTATGGGTGCGGCATTTGAAAATCTGCGGTAGCCTCTTTTATGAAGTCCCTCACCCGTTGTATCAAGAGTAAAGGTCACGTTATCCTTCATAATTGAAAAGCGGAACTGGTAGAGATTATCCGTTTCCTGAAAAAAGCCTATCTTGTATACGCTCTTCATTCTTTCCACCATTGCTTTTTTGATTATCTTCTGGCAGGCGGGTACGCTGGATAGCTTTGAATTAAGAGAAAAGCCCTTGATGGGGAATTTATCGAATTTACCCACGTACTGCTCAATGGCAACGTTTTTTACCCCCTGAAAAAGCTCTTCAAAGGTCCTTGCCTTAAACTGTGCCAGAACGATTGCTACTCTCTCCGCTGTGGAAAGGCACATATTCGCTCTTACGAGTACTCTTTCATCGCCCGAAAAATCTACTCTTCCGTCACTTACCTGTATATCCTCGCCGCCTATTTTCTTCACCTCAAAGGATAACGTCTTTTCCAGCCCGAAATGGCAGGGTGCGGTCATTCTGAATGTCATATATCTTCTCCTTTATTTTCCCTAAAAATGCCTGTGTAATCGCTTGGCAATTACACAGGCTGTATTTATCTGCTGTTCTGTGAGTTTGTATCCTCTTCCTCACCGGTTGCTCCAAGCTCATCCTTTACAAGAATGGTTTCGCCGCCGTGCTTATCCCAGTATTCAGGATATTTGCTGTCCTTCAGCGTCTTGTGAGTGGAGTCGCAGGTCTTCGGCAGGGCGTCCTTCTTATAGTAGCCGACCGCCGTTTTTGTACATTTTGAGGTTGCAATAAGACCTGTTTCAGTACAGTATTTCTTTTCTACTACGTTACTATCTCTGTGGAAGGTCTTGATGGAGTTTTCATCCACAAGCTGTACCATAAAGTTGTGCCATACCTTACCTAAAGGAATGTAGTTCTGTCCCGTAATCTTCTTGTTATCGTCATAACCAAGACGGACAACGCCAAGATATTCGGGGGTAAGTCCTGCAAAGGCTACGATACGCTCGTCGTTTGAGGTACCTGTCTTACCTACTACCTCAATGCCCTTTATCTCTGCATAACTACCGGAGCTGTTGGGGTTATTGATAACCTGCATCATAGCTCTGTTTGTAATATAGGCACTATCGGCACCCATTACTCTTTCACCCATAGGCTCCTGCTCAAGCACTACGTTATCGTTGTAGTCGGTAATAACGCTGTATAACTTCTGCTCATAGTAAACACCGCCGCTACCGAACATCTGATAGGTTCCTGCCAGCTCTAAAAGCGTCATACCGTAGGTAAGCTGACCGAGAGCTATAGGAGAATACTGTCTGTCATAGGTGTAGTCAAGGGAGGTAACTCCCAGCTTTTCCGTAAGGAAGTTGAAGCAGGTGTCAACACCGAGTGCCTCGCAAAGTCTTACTGCAATCGTGTTCTTTGACTGGGCTACCGCATCCCATACGGGAAGGTAGATATTCTTGCCGTCAATCTGAACGCCATAGTCATATTCAAAGTTCATAGGCCAGGTGCTTCCATCGGGGAGCTTTATAGCCTTATCGTATATCATTGAAGAATAGGTTACAAGATTCTGGTCGATAGCCTGACCGTAAACCGAAATAGGCTTCATGGTAGAACCTATAGGCAGTATAGCCTGGGTTGCTCTGTTGAAGCAGCTATCACCGGGCTTATCTCCGATACCGCCTGCAAGCGCTACTACAGTTCCTCTGTAGTCGGTGAGTACAAAGGCGCTCTGGATAAGGTTTTCTTCAATTGCCTGCTTGTCGTAGCTATAGAAGAAGTTATCGGGATCACGGTAGAATTCCTCTAACTTTTCCTGTATCTCCATATCCATATTGAGATATATCTTGTAGCCGCCCTTGTAGAGATCCTCCTTTGCCTCTGCATAGGTAAGTCCCTTCGCCTTGGCAAGATCCTCAATAACCTGCTCTATTGCCGCATCCACGTACCAGTTCTGTGAGATCTCATATTCATCCCAGCGGTATGCCTCGTAGGTGTCTACGTCATCATAAAGCACGTCGCTTTCCTTATCGGTGTTTTCACCCTCGTTTTCGCCTTCGCTTTCGGTGAGGTTTTCATCCTCGACCTCGCTTGTGCTTTCGTTATCCTCGTCTGTGCCGTAATATTCCTCATATCTGGGATCGGTATAGCCGTAGGCGTCACCCGCTACGATAAGACGGAATTTAACCTGTTCTGTCTTTGCTTCTTCGTACTCGTCGGTTGTGATAAGTCCCTGATCGTACATATTTTTGAGAACATAGAGTTGTTTTCTCTTGGATTCCGCTAAATCCGCATAAGGATTCAGTACGCTGGGAGAAGGAGTTATACCCGCAAGTATAGCGCTTTCCGCTATAGTGAGCTGGTCTACCGTCTTGCCGAAATAATGATATGCGGCAGAGCCTACGCCGTAAACGGTACCGCCGAGGGGTACTCGGTTGAGGTACGCTTCAAGAATATCAATCTTTGTATATCTTGTTTCAAGAGTCAGCGCACGGAAAATCTCACGTATTTTTCTTTCGGGAGTTACTCTGTCGTCACCGGTGATGTTCTTTACAAGCTGCTGTGTGATGGTAGAACCACCCTGACCGTAGCCGTTGAAAAGGGTTGAGATGGTAACACTTACGGTTCTTTTCCAGTCAACGCCCTCATGCTCGTAGAATCTCTGGTCCTCTGTGGAGGTAAAGGCGTCCTGAAGATGCTGGGGGATTATCTCCATATCCGCCCAGATTCTGTTTTCGTCACCTGACAGACGCTTTATCTCTACGATATTGCCGTTTTTATCGTTGGCATAGATGAAGCTGGTATAACTCAGCTCAACGTTCTTAAGATCAACGTCAAAGGCTGTATCAGCAAACTGCATTACGTATACGACAAGTGCCGTAGCCACGATACAGATAGTGATTATAACTATCAGAATAAGGCTTAAGAAGGTGGTACCGATAACGCCGAGTACCTTCTTCGCCGCTTCAAGACCTGTATTTTTCTGCTTTTTCGATTTTTTCTTTTTTGTTTTGGTATCCTGCAGCTCGTCATCGAGATCAAGATACTGTACCTTGTTTTTATCGCTCATATTTATATCATCCTTCAGGGTAAGCCGTTAAAACGGCATATTTTATGTAGCTTATCCGTAAGCTCTGTTATTTTTGAGTATAGTTTTTCAGCTTACTTATAAAGTATATCACAAAATCACGGAAATGTTAATAGTTTTCACGGAATTTTTCAGAAATTTTTCATTTTGTAGCGGATTTATCGGATTTTTTGACGTTTTTGACATAAAATACTTGAATTTTTGTCAGATTCGTGATATAATCACTCCTTGTGAGTTCGCAAAATCCTCACCTTTCCGTAAATTTACGGAATAAAACAAAACTACGAAAGGAAAAAAGAATAATGAAAAACAAAAAAGCCCTGTTTATAACACAGGCTTCTATGGTTGCGGCTATTTACGTTGTACTGACCTACGTCGTAAATATCACGGGACTTGCAAGCGGAGTTATACAGATAAGGCTTTCGGAGGCTTTATGCATACTCCCTGCCTTTATGCCTGCCGCTGTACCGGGACTATTCATCGGGTGTCTTATCTCAAATCTCATCTGCGGTGCAGTTATCTGGGACGTTATTTTCGGCAGTATAGCAACCCTGATCGGTGCGATAGGTACTTACCTGCTAAGGAAAAAATCAAAATGGCTGTTACCCCTGCCTGCGATTCTTTCAAACACGGTGATAATTCCTATTATACTTACCTACGCCTACGGAGTACCCGATGCAATATGGTTTTCTGCGGTAACCGTGTTTATAGGAGAATTCATCTCCTGCGGTATTTTAGGAATGCTCCTTTACCACTCGCTTGATAACCCGCATATAAGAGATATTTTTAAAAATTAAAAAATAAAACAAAAAATCACCGTATCGCTACGGTGATTTTTATTTTGCTACTGTTTATGGATTACTTTAAAATCTTGATCTTGCCGATAAGGGGAAGTTCCTTTGCCTTGCCTGTAGCCGCATTGATGATACCGAGGATCATGAGTGCGAAGATTGCAAGACCGAGTACGCCGCTTACGATAGCTGCGATGATAGGACCAACAACGGGGATGAATGCAAGAATGATGGATACGATAGCGATAACAACGCCGATTGCGATGTCAGCGATAAAGAGTACGATACCCTGATTTGTGTGGAACTTTGCAAACTTGGAATCCTTTGCTACGAGCAGGGGGATGAGGAAGAGAATACCGATATAAGCGAGAACTGCCATAATCTTGTTGCTCTCGATGTCGCCCTGATCAAAGCTGCTTGTTGTGTCGGCTGTGTTTAAAACATCCTTTGCCATTTCTTCAAAATTGTTTTCTGCCATTTTTGATAAACCTCCTGATTTTTTGTCAGCTTACGCTGATTCTTTTCCGTAATTAAAATTATAAATCAATAAAACCGCTTTGTCAACAGAATTTTCTATAAAATTTTATGGAAACGATTGCAAATTTTTAAAAACCAAAAGAATTTTGTTGCCTTTATATTAAATATAGTGAAAACCTATTGCATTTTACTGCTTTTTGTGATACAATTATTTCGATTGTAATCACGGTTTTCACCCAATGTAACCGTTCACCTGATTTACAAAATATCAAAATAAGGAGGAAAAGTCATGCCGAATTATGCGACGGTGTGACCTATATAAATTATGAACGCATTTTCTTACAGAGTTCAGTCATTGCAGCCATCAGCAATACGTGAAATTTTAAAGTTTACAGCAGACCCTACAGTAATCAGCTTTGCGGCAGGTAATCCCGCTCCCGAGGCGTTTCCGACAGAGGAGATAAAGAGAATTACAAACGATATACTGACCAATCAGCCTATCGACGCTCTCCAGTATTCCATCACAGAGGGCTATACCCCTCTTCGCAACTGGGTAAAGGAAGACCTCGCAAAGAAGAATATGTTTGACAAGAACGAGGATGAAGTCGTTATCACCTCGGGCGCACAGCAGGCAATAGAGGTAGTTACCAAGGAAATATGCAACGAAGGTGACGTTATTATATGCGAAGCACCTACCTTTATCGGCTCGCTCAACTCCTTCCGTTCCTACAATGCAAAGCTCGTAGGCGTTGAAATGGAGGAAGACGGTATCAATATCGAAAAGTTAGAGGAGGCGCTGAAGAAGTATCAGAGAACAGCCTTCATCTATCTCATCCCCAACTTCCAGAATCCCACCGGCAAGACAATGAGCCTTGAAAAGCGCAAGCAGGTTTTAGCTCTTGCTGAAAAGTACAACGTATACATTTTAGAGGATAATCCCTACGGAGAGCTTCGTTACTTCGGCGAGGATATTCCTTCCATAAAGTCCCTTGACAAGACAGGCAAGGTGCTTTACGTAGGAAGCTTCTCAAAGGTGCTTGCTCCCGGTCTTCGTGTAGGCTATCTCTGCGCACCGCAGAACGTTATACAGAAGGCGGTAGTATGTATGCAGGTTTCTACTGTACATACCTCCATACTTCCTCAGATGATATGCCATAAGTTCGTTACGGAAAATGATTTTTCTGCACATCTTGAAATGCTCCGTGAGATATACAGAAAGAAGTCAGACCTTATGCTGACAAATCTCAAGATGCTTATGCCGAAGTCCATTAAGTTCACAGAGCCTGAAGGCGGATTATTCATCTGGGGTACTCTCCCTGACGGCGATATGAATTATTTCTGCAAGAAGGCAGTAAAGAACAAGGTTGCGGTAGTACCCGGCAACGCCTTCTTAACAAACGAAAACGAGCCTTCGCTCTCCTTCAGACTGAATTATTCTACTCCCACAGACGAGCAGATAGTAGAAGGCGTAAAGATACTTGCAGAAGTTGCAAAGACAATGTACAAATAATCAAAGGACGGATATAACAATGGAAGAAACAAAAAAGCGTATATTCAGCGGCATACAGCCCACAAATACACCGCACCTCGGAAACTATCTCGGGGCGCTGGTAAACTGGATAAAGTTACAGGATGAGTACGAATGCACCTACAGTATAGTAGACCTTCACTCTATAACGGTAAGACAGGATCCCCAGAAGTTAAAGAAGCAGATAAACGAAAGCTATGCCCTGCTTCTTGCTATGGGCGTTGACCCTGATAAGTCTACTGCCTTCGTGCAGAGTCACAACTGCCAGCATGCAGAACTTTCATGGGTGCTTTCCTGCTACACACAGTTCGGCGAGCTTTCCAGAATGACACAGTTCAAGGACAAGAGCGAAAAGCACCCCGAAAATATCAATGCGGGTCTTTTCACATATCCCGTGCTTATGGCGGCGGATATTCTTCTGTATCAGGCTGACCTTGTACCCGTAGGCGTTGACCAGAAGCAGCACATTGAGCTTGCAAGAAATATCGCTCAGCGCTTCAATTCGGTATACGGCGATACATTTACAATGCCCGAGCCCTACATCACAAAGACAACAGCAAAGATAATGTCCCTTCAGGACCCCACAAAGAAGATGAGCAAGTCAGACGAAAACCCCAACGCCTGCATCTCCATCCTCGACGACAGGGATACAATCGTAAGAAAGTTCAAGAGAGCGGTTACTGACAGCGAAGCTGAGGTAGCTTACCGCGAGGGCAAGGATGGTATCAACAACCTTATGTCCATTTACTCTGCCGTTACCGACAAGAGTTACGAAGAAATCGAAAAGGAATTCGCAGGCAAGGGCTATGGCGATTTCAAGCTTGCGGTAGGTGAAGCAACAGCGGATATGTTAGCTC
>JAFQUH010000157.1 GCA_017408635.1 Ruminiclostridium sp.
AAAACACAAAAAGAAGTAGCTGATATAATCGGTATATCTCAAAGCTATATTTCAAGGCTTGAAAAAAGGATTATAAAGCAACTGAAAAAAGAAATGGAGAAGATGTATATTTAAATTATCTGCCGACTATAGCCATTACACATTTTAAACCGTCCATAGCGGCGGTAACGATACCTCCGGCGTACCCTGCACCTTCTCCTGCAGGGTATAGCCCTTTTACTTTGTCTATATAAAGCTTTTCATTTCTGACTATTCTGACAGGTGACGAGCTTCTGGTTTCAGGTCCTGTAAGAAGAGCGTCAGGATTTTTAAAGCATTTTATTTTCTTGCCGAATTCGGGTATAGCGAATTTAAGAGCGTCTGATACAAATTCGGGCAGGTATTCATCAGGTAGAACAAGACTTACTCCGGGCTTGTAGGAGGGTATAACCGAGCCATTTAACGAGGTTTTTGTTCCTGACAGAAAATCTCCTACCTTACAGCAGGGCGCTTTGTAGCTTTTTCCTGCCGCTATATATGCGGCTTTTTCTATTTTTTCCTGAAAGGCAATGCCGTCAAGAGAATTGTTACCGAAATCTTCGGGTGTGATACCTACAAGAATAGCGCTGTTGGCATTTGTTCCATCTCTCCTGAACATACTCATTCCGTTTGTTACGATGGTTTCCTTTTCAGATGACGAGGCTACAACCGTTCCACCGGGACACATACAGAAGGAGTAAATACCTCTGCCACTTTCATCGTGAACGGAAATTTTATAATCAGCCGCACCAAGAGCAGGGTGATTGTAAAATTCTCCGTACATAGATTTGTTTAGCTCTTCCTGGGTATGCTCAATTCTGACGCCTACAGAGAAATTTTTAGGAGTCAGAAGTATGCCCTTGTCATTCAGGGTGTAGAATACATCTCTTGCACTGTGACCTGTGGCAAGAATCAGGTTATCTGTATCTATTATAAATTCTTTTCCGTCTTTTTCGTATATAACGGCAGAAATTCTGCCGTTTTTTTCTTTATAGTCAAGATATTTTGCACCGAATAATACCTCTCCACCCATAGAAATAATATCTTTTCTTATGTTCTTTACCGTTTCGGAGAGTTTGTCGGTACCGATATGAGGCTTTGCTTCGTAAAGTATTTCAGCGGGTGCACCGTGTCGCACAAGCTCGTTGAAAACAATTTTTGAAAGCGGGTTGTTTACCCCTGTATTCAGCTTGCCGTCAGAAAAAGTTCCTGCACCACCTTCACCGAATTGCACGTTGCATTCGGTATCAAGCTCGCCCTTTTCCCAGAAGTCCTTTACCTTTTTCGTTCTGCTGTCCACGTCGTAGCCCCGTTCAAGTACGATAGGCTTTACACCGCACTGTGCAAGGTAAAGTGCGGCGAACATACCTGCAGGTCCGAATCCGACGACGACGGGGCGCTTTGGCAAAGCTACAGTCTGCGGAAGTAAATATTTTTCTTTTTTTATATAGGAAACGTTTTTATTGTTTTTGTTTTTCTTTAAAACCTCTGTTTCGTTTTTTACGGAAATATTTACAGACAGCACAAAGCAGATATCATTTTTCTTTCTTGCGTCTGTTGATTTCTTTACAAGAGTTACTTCCTTGATATCTGAAACTGATATTTTCATTTTCTGTGATAACCAGAGCCTTAGCCATCCGTCGTTATATTCGAGGGGTGCAGTTATATTTGAATATCTTATCATACGTTATCCTTTGACGTTATAAATATATTCGGCTGAATTTTTTCCTGCGGTATATCCGCTTTTCCAAGCGAAATCAAGATTGTATCCACCGCAGATACCGTCTATATCGAGTATCTCTCCGCAGAAGAATACGCCCTTTGAAAATTTTGACTCGAATTTATCGGTAATTTCCTCGCTTTTTATTCCGCCTGACGTAACTTGCGCCAGCGACCAGTCGGAAACAGAGGTAACAGGGAAGTGCCAATCTTTTATAATACTGCAGATTTTGTGAATGTCCTTTTCTGTAAGCTCTCCGCAGGTCTTGTTAAGCGGAATAGACGCATTTTTCAGTACGGCTTGTCCGATGCGTTTATGGAAAAGTCCTGTCAGAAGTTCTTCGCAGGGGAGCGAAGCTCTTGTTTCCTTTACCGTAAAAAGCATATAGCTTACGTCTTTTTTCTGAAAATCAGGGGCAATATCCAGTATTATTTCAGATTTTCCTACGTATTTTGCGGCAAGGGATGAGAGATTGAAAATACATATTCCTGATAATGCGCCGTCGGAAAATTGCACCTCTCCGTTTTGTTCCGCAAGTGTCTTACCATCTGCTGAAAGTGTGACTTTAGCGTAGGTGCGTAAGCCTTTTAATGCTTTGACAAGGTTTATATCTGTTCTTATCGGCGCTAATGCAGGATATAGCTTTGTTTTGCTATGTCCTAGCATTTCGGCAAGAACGTATCCGCTTCCATCACTGCCAAGTGACGGAGTAGCACGACCGCCTGTGGCAATTATAATTGCATCAGCGTTTATGACATTTTCACCACAGAAAATATCATAGCCTCTTTTCGATTTTCTGATTTCAGAAACATTACAATCGCATAATATTTCAACATCCTTAGCGATAGCTGTAAATCTTAAAGCATCAAGAACAGATGAAGCCGCCATGCTGTGAGGATAAACTCTGCCTTGCTCGTCACTTTTGCACGCCAGTCCCATTTCCGAAAAGAATTCTTCAGAGGAGCTGATATCTGCTGACAAATAGCTTAACAACCGTTTGCTTCCGTTATAGCAATTATCATCTATTTTATTGTTAGTGAGATTGCATCTGCCGTTTCCTGTAGACAGAATTTTTTTACCGACTCTGGCACCTTTTTCAAGAACTGTGACCGCAAAATCGGAGTATTTTTTTATTGAGATGGCTGCCGCAAGACCTGAAGCGCCGCCACCAATAATAGCAATATCTGTTTTTTTCATTTATATACTCTCTTTAATCTGAAATTTGGTTAAAAATTCATAATAAGTTAATAATAAAAGTATAACATATAAATAGATGAATGGCAAGAACTATGCAAAAAAATCTGAAGATTAAAGGAGGGTACGTCTATGAGTGATAACGTTTTAAAATTGATTGTTGCGATAGGAAGGCTCAGCGCCCAGCAAAAACAGAACAATAATTTATTTCCACAAATGAATCAGAGTGAATCAGGGGTATTCCTTGCTATGCTTCAGATAGCTTCGGAGCAACCTGATACGGAATTGTTTTCACTTGGCGAGCTTAATAGTTATCTTGATTATACAAGACCTAATCTGTCGCAGACGATAAATAAACTCGAGGATAAGAATTACGTTGAACGCATTACTTTAAAGGATGACCGCCGAGTAACGTACATCAGGCTGACAGACGAGGGTAAAAAGATGCTTTCAGAAAAATATGATTCAATATCCGACCGAATGAATAAAATAAAAAAAGAATTCGGTGAAGAGGATATTGATAAGCTGATTGACCTGCTTACTCGCTTTATTGATGCATACGAAAAAAACGAATAACTAAGATGAGGCTTCATCCGAAGCCTCGTTTCAGACTGAAGACAAACTCACGCACCGCAAAAATGCTGGGAACTTGTAACGAATTTGTGAATATACACGAAATAATGATATAAAAGTTTTAGAGAGCCTTAAACGGCTCTCTAAAAGCATTTTTGCTTACTTCGTCAACTGACGTCTAACGTATCTTATGCGAACACTTTGTTGTGCATCATCGTGATGCACTTTTGGTGTTCGCTTTACGGCATCCTTGCCGTTCGTACGCCGACGGCGTCAGTTTCCTCGTCTGCGTGCGTTTTTCATCGTTGACAGTGTGTAGACAAATGACTTTGTCTACACACTGAAATGAGGCTTCATCCGAAGCCTCGTTTATTTATATCAGCTATTGAAATTTTTTGTCGGATATGTTATCATATATAAAATGATAGTAATTTTAGAAAAGGAAAAAATAAAATGAAAATATTAGTGAAAATTCTGAAGATTCTCCTTGTGATAGCGGTAGGCGTTATAGCTATTACCTTCAACGTACTTGGCGCTGTGTCGACTCTATGTTCAGAAGGTCCGATACTTGCCGATAAAACGGGAGATATTATATTCTGGCTAGTGTTATCTGTAATATGCTTTGTGCCGCCTGCCTTTCTCGTTATGTTTAAGAAATACATATTATCAGCAGCTTTTAGTTTTGTAGGTATGATATGTGTTTTCGTGCTTAACGAAAGATTGGAAGGGATGGGCTCGCCATTATACCTTCCTCTTATATTCATCACTATTCTCGCAATACTTCTTGCAATATTCGGTAACTGGGATAAGATACACGAAGGTATCGACAAGCGAGAGGCAAAGAAAAATGCCGTTGCTCCTTCGGTACTCGGGGGAACGACAAAGGCTACGGCAGAACAGAAGAAAAAGGGAAATAATAAAAATAAGAAATGATTTTAACGGAGGTTTCTTATGGGTTTATTATCAGATGAACTGCAGTTTCACGTACAACTCAATGAATCGATGGTGGGAAAATACGCTATTCTTCCCGGAGATCCCGGAAGAGTTGAAAAGATAGCGGCATTTTTAGATGATGCACAGTTTGTTGCATCAAACAGAGAATATACTACGTATACAGGAACTTTACTTGGTGAAAAGGTCAGCGTGGTATCTACAGGTATAGGCGGACCTTCTGCCGCAATTGCGGTAGAGGAGCTTATAAGATGCGGCGTTCACACTTTTATAAGAGTAGGAACGTGCGGTGGCATAAACGATAAGGTGCGTGGCGGTGATGTACTTATAGCCAGCGCCGCCGTAAGAAGTGAAGGCACTTCAAAGGAATACCTTCCCGAAGTATATCCTGCAGTTGCGGATTTTGAGGTTGTTACTGCACTCAAGCAGGCGGGTGACCGTTTATCCGAAAACGAGGATGGAAAACGTTGTTTTGTGGGCGTTGTTCAGAGTAAGGATAATTTTTACGGTCAGGTTGAGCCTCATACAATGCCTGTTGCCGATATGCTGACTGAACGGTGGAACGCCTACGTTCAGTGCGGCTGTCTTGCATCTGAAATGGAAGCAGCGTCTGTATTTTCGGTATGCCTTGCACGAGGGAAAAGAGCCGGTGCCGTATTTACTGCACTATGGAATTTTGAACGATCAAGAAAAGGACTTCCCGATAATGTGTGCCACGATAGCACCAGAGCGATAAAGACCGCAATTGAGGCTGTAAAAATCTTGATAGAACAGGATAGAAAAAATGGCATATAAATACGTTCTGTTTGATCTTGACGGAACTCTTACCGATCCCTACGAGGGTATTTCAAAGTCCGTACAGTACTCTCTTGAAAGCTTCGGGATAGAGGAAAAGGACGAAGAAATTCTGAAAAAATTCATCGGTCCTCCGTTAAAGGAATCCTTTATGAAATTCTACGGATTTGACGAAGAGAAGGCGCTTAAAGCGGTAGAAAAATACAGAGAGCGCTATATTACTATAGGCGTGTATGAAAACGCCCTGATTGACGGCGTAAAGGATACGCTTGCGATACTGAAGGAAAAAGGAATACGGATATTTCTTGCCACCTCAAAACCACAGCCATTGGCAGAGGTTATTTTAAAGCATTTCGGAATAACGGAATATTTTGATTTTATCGGCGGTGCGGATTTTAATTATAACAGAGATGAAAAATGGCAGGTTATAGAATACGTTTTTGAAAATTCAGGCATACAGGACAGAGAAAATGCACTTATGATCGGTGACAGAATGCATGATATCATAGGTGCGAAAAAGACGGGTTTAAAATGTCTTTGTGTTCTTTGCGGTTACGGAAGCAGAGAAGAGTTCACGGAGTACGGCGCTGATTATATTGTGGAAACTATACCTGATATTTTAAATATCGTTCTTTGAAAATTCAGTTATATTTTTGATTTATGTGCTCATAATATCATCATAAGGCGAAATGCCTTATGATTTTACGACGAAAGGAAGTAAATATTATGAATACAGAACATGCAAACAAGAATATCGCTTGCTCAATCACAAACTGTAAGTATCATTCATGCTGTGGAGATTACTGCTCTCTTGATCATATCAAAATCGGTACTCACGAAGCAAATCCCACACAGAAATCCTGCACAGATTGTGAATCCTTTGAGCTTAAGGCTTAAAGCATCAAATTAAACACAAATGAAGAATACCGTCTGACCGGAATCTGTTCGGGCAGACGGTAAACATTTGATATAATAATAATTTTTTGAAAAAATTGATTTTAGGTGTTGACAAACAAGTATTTATTTGGTATAATAAATAGCGTTGTAATTTACAGACAATGAAATATGATCCACTAGCTCAGGCGGCAGAGCACCTGCCTTTTAAGCAGGGTGTCCCGGGTTCGATTCCCGGGTGGATCACCAATGCGGTTATCGGAACAGTTCCGGTAACCGTTTTTTGATAAAATGGTATAAGTAAGAAACTGTACAGGCTTGTTGTTGACAAATCTGAACAATCTTACTGTCCTTAAAATACTCTCTCTGCTGTTCTGTCAGTTCGTTGCCCTTGCTATCGGTTTCAGGTAAAGAATTTTTGCTATTGGGGTTGACAATTCCAGGCGTTTGTGGTACAATCTCATCAGTAACAGAGGTATCTTGCCTACGTAAGCGGTTTTTTTCTGCTTTAGTAACTTGTGCCTCTGTTATATTTTTTTCTCTGATATCAATTAAATCGTACAACACAGCGGAACCATCGCTACTAATACCAACAATGACATCTGCGGAATATCCATTGTCCTCTACTTTAAAATTGATATTACCTCTTGCAAACTCTACAATCTTATCTTTTCTTTCATGCTTTAAGTCTTCCCCTATCCAATTATTAGCTGCTTCCAGTAATTCGTCAGCGTTCGCTATAGTTCTAAGCTTATCAAAATATACAGATGGAGATTTTTTCATAAGAATTGTAGCTCTTTCAGATCTACGCCATTCGTCGTTCGTCGTCTTATTGATTTTGAATTTCTGTCCGTGTATGTCTATCAGATTATTGAATTTATCCTTAATAACCCTTGCTATTGTCTTTGCGATAGTCTCACCATCAGAATTTGCAAAAATATCTTCATTGACCTCAACATACCTGTTGCCGTCGGCATCCTCTTCTATCGAATACTTCGCCCCACCGCTACTCTCCGTATCGGTGTTTTTTTGTGCAATCGATTGCACTTCCGACATCGCCGCACCCTTGAAGGCATCCGTCCACAGCTTTACCATTCTGTTTAACTGCTCGGTATCCTCTGCGAATACCTCCGCTACCGTATGGTTAAGGGTAGCATCTGCCATAAACTGCTTGATAGAGTCGAGGATTTCCTTCAGCTTTGCAAGTACCTTTTCAACAAAGCTCTGTGCCTTCGATATAGTGTTTTAATTTGTCGGGTCTTGACATTCGACAGAATAATACATATAATTAATATATATGTAGTTATGAGGTGAAGCTATGACTAAAAGACAGCGTGCAAAATTACTTATAGACGGACTTAAAAAGGAATATCCCGAGGTAAAGTGCGCGCTTACCTATAGCAAGCCGCATGAGTTACTTATAGCCACAAGACTTTCTGCACAGTGTACGGATAAAAGAGTAAATATGGTTACTCCTGCATTATTTGAAAGATTTCCCACTATAGAGAGCTTTGCCGGAGCGGAGGTTTCTGAAGTGGAGGAATATATAAAATCCTGCGGACTGTATAAAACAAAAGCCGCTGATATAGTTTCCATGTGTCAGATGCTTGAAAAAGAGTACAACTCTGTAGTGCCTGATACCATAGAGGAGCTTGTTAAATTACCCGGCGTCGGACGTAAGACGGCAAATCTGATAGTCGGGGATTTATACGGCAAGCCTGCAATAGTATGCGATACTCACGTGATAAGATTATCAGGCAGACTCGGACTGACAGACGGCACAAAGGATGCCTTGAGCGTTGAAAAGCAGTTAGCCGTATTACTTCCGGAAGAAGAGAGCCTCGGCTTTTGTCACAGACTTGTGTGGCACGGCAGACTTGTATGTACGGCAAGAGGTCCTGAGTGCGAAAGGTGTTCTGTAAATATATACTGTAAGCAATTTCGTAAGTAAACGGAGGCATTTATAGCATGAAGAAGGAATATAAGCGTTATTGTATAGCAGTTATAATAACCAGTGTTATTTTATTCGGATTGTTTGTAGTCTGTACGGAGCTTATGAGAGAGAAGATAATAAACGATAATCTCATTCCTTACGAAACGTCTGAACTTCACGATAAGAAGCCTGCGGCACTCGAACTTAACGAAGCTACCTTTGAGGAGTTGATGCAGATAGAAGGTATAGGCAGAGAGCTTGCTTTTGATATTTTATCTCTCAGGGAAGAGCTTGGTAAGTTCACCTCTGTAAGTCAGCTTATGCAGATAAATGGAATGGATAAGGAAACCTTCAGCTTTATAGAAGAAAAGCTTTACGTCGATGAAGAGTGGAACTGGTTTGAAGATGAGGAAAAGCCGGATGTTCCTGAAAAGATAAACATAAATACCGCTTCCGCAAGAGAGCTTATGTCACTTGATGCCGTTACCGAAAGTCTTGCGCGCAAGATAGTTGAATACAGAGAAGAAAACGGCGATTTCATCTCAATAAACGAGATAACCGACGTCGATGGAATAGGTGATGCGATTTTTAATTCTATCCGTGATTATATTACTGTATAAAAGAAAACAGAATAATATAAAAAGCCTTAAAGCTATTGATTTTTTGTAGAAAAAATGTTATAATGTAATTTGATAAAAAATTCGGAGGTCGTTATGGATTATAATATCAAAGACGTATCAGACAGACTCAAAGCAACCAGAGAATGTCTTGATATCACCGTAGAACAGATGGCGGCAGATACAAGTGTATCTGTTGAAGAATATATTTCGCTTGAAAACGGAGAGAAGGATTTCTCACTTTCTTTCCTTAACGAAGCGGCAGAAGCGCTCGGTATAGAGCTTATTGAGCTTCTTACAGGCGTCACACCCAAGCTCAAGACTTATTCAGTCGTCCGTAAGGACAAAGGATTACCAATTGAAAGAAGAAGAAGATTTGCATATCAGCATTTAGCATATCTTTTCAAGAATAAGCATATCGAACCGCTTCTGGTAACAGCGCCTTACGAAAAGGAAGAACAGGACAAGCCTATATACCTTTCCTCTCACGATGGACAGGAAATGGACTTTATTCTTTCAGGCTCACTCAAAATTCAGATAGGAAAGCACGTGGAAATTCTGAATGAAGGCGACTGCATTTATTACGATAGTAAGAATCCCCATGGTATGATTGCTACAAACGGAGCAGATTGTAAATTCTTGGCTATACTGATATAAATTAGAAAGATAATATATTAGGAAGGACAAGGAATAAGAATGGAACAGGTAAAAAATTATTATAAAAGATTTGTTGAGGAGGGCTTTGACGAAAACGGAATTTTAAATAAATTCAGTCTTAATTGCCCTGACAACTTCAACTTTGGTTACGATATTATAGATAAATACGGAGAGCTAGAGCCTGACAGAAGGGCGCTTATCCACGTAGACTTGCAGGAAAACGTACATAAGTTCTCTTATGGCGAGCTTTCAAGACTTTCAAATCAGGCGGCCAATCTTTTTGCTTCCTATGGAATCAAAAAGGGTGACAGCGTTATGCTGGTGCTTAAGAGAAACTATCAGTTCTGGATTTCTATGATAGCACTTATCAAGCTTGGTGCTATAGGTATCCCTGCAACACATCTTCTCACTACTCACGATTTTACCTATCGTTTTGAAAGAGCAGACGTAAAGGCTATTATCTGTACGGGCGACCATATGGATATTGAAGGCTACGTTGAAGAAGCAGAAAAGGAAAACGGTATTTCTCTTACAAAGTTTATTGCCAACGGCGAAAGAGAAGGCTGGATATCCTTTGATGAAGAAATAAAGAAAATGCCTGAAACTATGGAACGTGTTCCAACAGATTCAAGAGAGCTTATGCTTCTTTATTTTACGTCAGGTACAACAGGTTATCCAAAAATGGTAGTACACAACCACAGATATGCGCTTGCACATATTCAGACGGCGGCTCATTGGCAGAACGTTGATCCCGACGGTATACACCTTACTATTTCCGACACGGGCTGGGCAAAGGCTGCCTGGGGTAAGATGTACGGACAGATGTCAATCGGCTCCTGCATTTTCGTTTACGACTTTGATAAGTTTGTACCGCTTGACGTACTTCGTATTATAGAACAGTTCCAGGTTACTTCCTTCTGTGCACCTCCTACAATGTACAGATTCTTTATTAAGGAAGGTCTTGAGAATTTTGACCTTACACATCTCAAGTATTCCTGTATAGCAGGCGAGGCACTGAATCCTGAAGTATATAACAAGTGGCTTCAGTATACAGGCTTAAAGCTTATGGAAGCGTTTGGTCAGACAGAATCTACACCGATTCTTGCAAATTTAAAGGGTATGGAACCGAAGCCCGGCTCAATGGGTAAGCCTTCTCCCTTATACAACGTTGATCTTGTTGATGACGAGGATAATTCTGTTCCCGTTGGTGAAGTAGGCGAAATCGTAATAAGAGCAGAAAAGGGCAAGGATGGACTTTTCCTCGGCTATTACAAGGACGATGAGATTACCGACGAAGCGTGGTGCAACGGTGTATATCACACGGGTGATACCGCATGGAAGGATGAAGACGGTTACTATTGGTACGTAGGCAGAAACGACGACGTTATCAAGGCAAGTGGCTACCGTATAGGACCATTTGAAATCGAAAGCGTACTTATTGCACATCCTTCCGTTTTAGAATGTGCCGTAACGGGTGCGCCTCATCCCGTAAGAGGTCAGGTAGTTAAGGCTACTATAGTTCTGGCGAAGGGCTATACGGCATCCGAAGAGCTTAAAAAAGAGCTTCAGGAGTATGTAAAGAAAAATACTGCTCCATATAAATATCCAAGAATCGTGGAATTCGTTGATGAACTCCCTAAAACAGTTAGTGGTAAAATCATGCGTGGCAAGATTCGTAAACAGGATAACGAATAATAAGAAAGACAAATGCCACAGTTTGATCTGTGGCATTTTGCTATAAGGGTGAGATTATGAAATATTACGTTTACTTATTACAGATATTCGGTGGCGGTAATCCCAAAATTCACGAGATAATAAGAGCTTACGGCTCCGCAAGGGCGGCAAGTGAAAAAGTGTTGAAGGGAGATATGACTCTTATACCCGCCAACAGAATAGAAAATGTCAGAAAAGCAAGTCTTGAAAAATCGGACCAGATAATTAAATTCTGCAGAGATAATAAGATATCTATCGTTACAATTGATGATAAAGCATATCCTACAATGCTTAAAAACATTTACAATCCTCCTACAGTCCTGTTTGTAGAAGGTGATTTATCCTGTCTGCAGAATTATTTTTCTTTATCTGTAGTCGGACCTAGAAAACCGGATTCATATGCCGTTCGTCTTGCTATGAATATCTGCGGTGGACTTGCAGGCTGCAAAACTATGCTGGTAAGCGGCTTTGCTTTTGGAATTGACAGTATAGCACATACTGAATGTATAAAGAGAAATATACCTACCGTAGCGGTCCTTGCCTGCGGACACACTATAGAATATCCCGCTCATTCCTTCAGCGTCAGAGCGCAGGTAAAGAAATCAGGCGGTGCGGTCATATCGGAGCTTCTTCCTGATACAGAGTGTTGTAAGGGCTATTTCAAGCACAGAAACAGAATTATTTCAGGACTTACCTATGGTACTGTTGTCATAGGTGCGGATAATCGTAGCGGTAGTCTTCTAACAGCAAACAACGCCTTTGATCAGGACAGGGATCTGTTCTTCACAATGCCTCCTGATACGCTTGACGAGAAATATAGCAGAGTGATCAGATATCTTCGTGACGGTGCACATGCCGTATACGATTTTTACGACATAATAAACGAATATTACGAACTGCATAAGGATAAGCTTGATGATACCCATCTTGATAAAAACAGACTTTCTTCTTATTCGGCTGCCCCAAGAATAGAAATAGATGATAGCTTTGATGCAGTTGAAGAATCGCTTGGAAACGATAAACCGACATTTTCTGAGGGAACTACCACGACAGAAGAAAAATCAGATGAATCCAAATTTCCTGAAGAGAATTTTGAATTTTTTTACGAGAAAAAACAATCGAAAACACAGGAAAAGGATGTTCTGAAGGAAATAGTTGATAGAAATACTCCGATTACAGAAGAAATGGTAAAATCAGTTCCTTCGGATTCAGAAGTGAAATTCGAAAGAGATTCTAAAAAGAAAACAAGAAAGAGAAAGGAAAAGAAGGTAGTTCCACCTGAAAAACGCTTTTCTCTGAAAGCCGGAGGCGAAAGTAAACCGCCGTGTGATTATTCCTTGGGTACACCCGGCAGATTCCAGAAGAAAAAGAAGGGTGGAGCAGTTGTAAGCAATAAATCAGAACAACCTGTTCAGAACGCAGAGAATACACGAAACTTATCAAATGCAAACAAAATACTTGATTTTATAGGCAGGGGAGAGGGCGTAACAACAGAACGTATTATGACCACTCTCGACCTTGACTATTCTGTAGTAATCGAATGTCTTTCGGATCTTGAGCTTGACGGAGCTATTATTTATCATCCAGGTGGCGTGTATACCCTTTCTGAAGAATCCTGAGAGAATTCATAATTGCGAGTATTGATACGCCTACGTCGGCGAATACGGCAAACCACATATCTGCAAGTCCGAGAAGGCTTAAAATCTGGATAATAAGCTTTATCAGAATCGCAATGACAATGTTCTGCTTTATTATTCTTCGTGTTTTTTTGCTTATTTCATAGGCGGTCTCAAACTGTGTAAGATCATCATTCATAAAGATTATATCAGCGGTTTCAATTGCGGTATCTGTCCCGTTCATTCCCATAGCTATGCCTATGTCTGCACCAGCAAGAACGGGTGCATCATTTATACCGTCGCCAATGAAAACAATCTTTTCATCACTGTTTAACAGAGCTTTTTTATCTGTCAATATTCTGCTTTTATCTTCAGGTAAAAGAGAGTGATGATATTCGTTTATACCTACGATATCACTTGTATGTTTTGCGGAGGCTTCGTTGTCGCCGGTCAGCATAACCGTATGGATACCTTTACTTTTAATGAATTCAATAGCCTTTGCCGACGTTTCTTTTGGGATGTCGGCAATTTCTATATATCCGAGGTATTCAGATCCTTTTGCAATATGGAGAGAAGTACCTGACGTTCTGCTCGCTTCAATGCCGTTTTCTTTAAGAAATTTATCGTTTCCGCAGATGTATTCTGTGCCGTCGATTATCGCTCTGATGCCTTTGCCTGCAATTTCAGTGTGACTGCTTATTCTGTCAGGGTTAATTTCTTCACTATAGGACTTTTTTACCGATAAGGCGATAGGATGATCAGAGTTATATTCGCAGTATGCGGCTATTTCTATAAGCTCTTTCTTGGAAACGTTGACGGGATTTATGGAAGATAATTCAAATTCTCCGTTTGTTATTGTTCCCGTTTTGTCAAGCACCACCGTTTTAACTTTGGAAACAGCTTCAAGATAGTTGCTTCCTTTTATGAGAATTCCTTCGGATGAGGCTTTTCCTATACCTGCAAAATATCCCATCGGTACGGAGATGACGAGTGCGCAAGGGCAGGAGATAACAAGGAATATAAGACCTTTTTCTATCCATTCCTGATAATTAAGACCGAAAATGAAGGGAAGTACCAAGGAGATGATAACTGCCAGTAAAACAACTATAGGTGTATAATATTTTGCAAATACGGATATAAAATTTTCGGTTTTTGTTTTCTTTTCGGTTGCTTCTTCTACCAGCCGGAGCATTTTACATACTGTACTATCGTTGAAATCTGCAGTAGTTCTGACTGTTATAAGTCCGTTAAGGTTTATGCCGCCTGCCTTGACTTCGTCGCCTTCGCTTACGTCGACGGGCAGACTTTCTCCTGTTATGGCAGAATTGTTTACTTGTGTTACACCCTCTGTTACTATGCCGTCGAGTGGTATTTTTTCTCCTGCTTTAACTCTTATAACAGAGCCAACGGGAACGTCATAAGGTGAAACGGTTACGTATTTTCCTTCTGAAAAAATGTCTGCGGTTTCGGGTTTCGTACCAATCAGCGCCTTTATACTGCTTCTTGATTTACCGACCGCAATACTCTGGAATAATTCACCGACAGAGTAAAAAAGCATAACGGCTATAGCTTCGTGCATTTCTCCAATCAGGATAGCGCCGATACTTGCAATAAGCATCAGCATATTTTCATTAAAGAAATTCTTGTTCAGAAGAGCCTTTACCGTAGCCTTGATTACAGGAATCGCAACAGTAATATATGAAGCTCCGTAAATAAGGTAGATTGATATATTTAATATATCGGTTTTTTCGGATATCATAGTGTCCGATACAATTCCCAGTACAAATAGCACAGCGGAGATGATAATTCTTATAATCTGCGGTTTAAAGCTGATTTGTTCGTTACTTCCATTTTTGTCTGCTAATTCTACAATAACGTCAGGCTCGTAGTGAGCGACTATACTTCTGACCTTGTCGGAAATTTTGTTCGTGTTGTCGGAATCTGTAGTAATCGTCAGCTTTTGTGCTACGAAATTAAGTGTGACTTTCTTTGCAAAATCACATTCCTTAACGGAATTTTCAATTTTTGCAGCGCAGTTTGCACAGTCAAGACCTTTTAGATAAAACGTGATATTCATAATAACCTCCGTGATTTACAAATGATTGAACAAGTATTCAAATGATATTTCAAAAATTTAAGCATATCTTACGATAGCTTAAATAAAATTATTCCATTATATGCTCCAAAGCATTTTTGAATACTGTATTTACGTGTTCATCGCTGAGTGAGTAGAAGACTATTTTTCCGTTTTTTTCGCTTTTCACAAGCTCCGCCTGTTTCAGTATCCTGAGCTGATGGGATATGGCGGAAACAGTCATGCCAAGCAGGGAAGCCAGATCGCATACGCACATACGGGATTTTGATAAGGAAAACAGTATTTTTATTCTTGTTTCATCGCTTATCGCTTTAAAGAACATAGAGAGCTTTTCAAACTGATCGTTTTCCAGCATCTCTTCTTTTACGGCGTTTACGGTTTCGTCGTGAATAACGTTAACCTTACATATTTCTGTTTTGTTGTTCATTTATTTGCTCCATATCATTTGAATGATTGTTCAACTGTTTGTATTATAGCACGATAAAAGCTCGTTGCCAATAGGCGCATCAGAATTTTTTGCTTTTTCTTTAAAATATTTTTCAGCGATACAATTAAAAAAGGCGGTTTTATCGTCACTAGTAAAGCTTTTGTCAGCTAATAGCTTTTCTACAGATGAAAGGACTTCATCTGCATTTTCTAACACTTCTTTTCCTGATGTGCCATAAAAATATAGTTTTTCTTCAGGAGAGAGTGTAAGCGTAATGTTGTTGTCGGTAAGTACGGATTCTTCTGTATCAAGTAATATTGCCATATCGCTTAATATCTTTTGTCTTGGAAAACGGCTACCGTTTATGTAATTTGCAAGTGCTCTGTAGGTTATACCTAGTGCGGCGGCGAAATCTGATTTTTTATAATTGTTTCTTTTTATCAGTATCTCAAGTTTTTCCTGAATTTCCATAAATCCTCCAAGTGTTTTATTCCTTATTATATAATTATATATCCGCTTTTTCACTTTGTCAATTAAAAAAAATCGAGAAATTTCGATAAATTCACAGAATATACACATTATACTGTATAATATACGGAATTATGTATAAAATTCCTTGACAAAAAGGTAAAATAGTGTATAATATACAGTGTTGATTAATTCACATTGACGACAGCACAGTCTGTCCTAAATAGAAAGGAACGGTTAAGAAAATGGCAAAAGAAATCAAAAAAATCATTCTTGCGTATTCAGGCGGTCTTGACACATCTATCATCATCCCCTGGTTACACGAAAACTATCCCGGTTGCGAGGTTATCTGTGTTGCAGGTAACGTAGGTCAGGATTCAGAAATCGAAGGACTTGAAGAAAGAGCAAAGAAGACAGGCGCTACAAAGCTCTATATCGAAGATATTCAGGATGAATTCGTTAACGACTTCATTTTCCCTACTTTAAAGGCTGGTGCAAAGTATGAGGGCTACCTCCTTGGTACATCCTTCGCACGTACTCCCATTGCAAAGAGACTTGTTGAAATTGCAAAGGCTGAAGGCGCTGACGCTATCTGCCACGGTTGTACAGGTAAGGGTAATGACCAGGTTCGTTTTGAGCTTACAATCAAGGCTTTAGCTCCTAACCTTGAAATCATTGCTCCCTGGAGAATATGGGACATCAAGTCAAGAGATCAGGAAATCGAATATGCAGAAGCACACAACGTTCCTATCAAGATCACACGTGAAACAAACTACTCCAAGGATATGAACCTCTGGCACTTATCTCACGAAGGTCTTGACCTCGAAGATCCTGCAAACGAGCCTTTATACAATAAGGAAGGCTTCCTTGGACTCGGCGTTTCTCCCGAAATGGCTCCTGATAAGGCTACGTACATTACAATTCACTTTGAAAAGGGTATCCCCACTGCTTTAAACGGTGAAGAAATGGACGGCGTTAAGCTCATCAAGACTCTTAATAAGATTGGTGGCGCAAACGGTATCGGTCTTTTTGATGTAGTTGAAAACAGACTCGTTGGTATGAAGTCCCGTGGTGTATACGAAACTCCCGGTGGTACAATTCTTTACCATGCTCACGAGGTTTTAGAAACAATCTGTCTTGATAAGGAAACACAGCACTATAAGTACGGTCTTGCATTAAAGTATGCTGACCTTGTATACAACGGACAGTGGTACACACCTTTAAGAGAAGCTATGGATGCATTCGTTGATAAGACACAGGAAACTGTAACAGGCGACGTTAAATTAAAGCTCTACAAGGGCAACATCATCAATGCAGGCGTTACTTCTCCCTATACTCTTTATAGTGAAGATTTCGCTTCCTTCGGTGAGGATGACGTTTACGATCAGACAGACTCCAAGGGCTTTATCAACCTCTTTGGTCTGCCTATCAAGGTTAAGGCTCTTCTTGACGAAGAAAGAAACAACAAGTAATTTTAAAATTTTCAGATACAAAGGGGAAGCTTTTTAGCTTTCCCTTGTAACTGTTAAATAAAGCGTTTATATTTATATCGGAGAAAGAAAATTCTTTTTGCGATATGAATATAAGGAAGGAAAGAAAAGATATGTCAAAAATGATGTGGGCGGGAAGATTCTCTAAAGAGGTTGATTCAAAGGTAAATGACTTCAACTCTTCGATATCTTTTGACGCCAGAATGTATAAACACGATATAATGGGATCGGTAGCACACGCTACAATGCTCAGCGAACAGGGAATTATAAGTGCAGACGACTGTAAGGCGATTATAGATGGTCTTAATGGAATATTATCTGACATTGAAAACGGAAAGCTAAATTTTGATCCTAACGCTGAAGATATTCATATGTTTATCGAAGCGGAGCTTACCGAGAGAATTGGTGATGCGGGCAAGCGCTTACATACAGCTCGAAGCAGAAACGACCAGGTGGCAGTTGATATCAAGCTCTATTTAAAGGATGAAATAAAGGAAATCGAGGCGCTTGTAAAGGAACTTATCGTTACAATAACTGATATGGCGGAAAAGCATCTTGATACAGTAATGCCCGGATATACACATCTTCAGAGAGCACAGCCCATAACCTTTGCTCATCATCTTATGGCTTATGCCCAGATGCTGATGCGTGATCTCACAAGACTTCAGGATTGTCTTTACAGAATGGACGTTATGCCTTTAGGCTCCTGTGCGCTTGCTGGTACGACGTATCCTCTTAATAGAAAGCGTACAGCCGAGCTTCTGAATTTCAGAGAGTTTACAATGAACAGTCTTGATGGTGTTTCTGACAGAGATTTCTGCATCGAGTTATGCTCCGATATCTCTATTTTAATGATGCACCTTTCAAGATTCTCCGAAGAAATAATAATGTGGTGTAGTTGGGAATTCAAGTTTATCGAGCTTGATGACGCTTATTCTACAGGTAGCTCTATTATGCCTCAGAAGAAGAATCCCGATATCACAGAGCTTATAAGAGGTAAGACAGGCAGAGTATATGGCGATCTTCAGACGCTTCTTTCTATGATGAAGGGACTTCCTTTAGCATATAACAAGGATATGCAGGAGGATAAGGAAGCTATATTTGATGCAGTCGATACAGTAAAGCTCTGCATTTCTACCTTTATCCCTATGCTTGCAACTATGAACGTAAACAAGCAGAATATGAGAATGGCGGCGGCTAAAGGTTTTATCAATGCTACAGACTGTGCAGATTATCTTGTAAAGAAGGGCTTACCCTTCAGAACGGCTTATAAGATTACAGGTACACTCGTTGCTCTTT
>JAFQUH010000158.1 GCA_017408635.1 Ruminiclostridium sp.
ACGTATATTCTTTTCCAGGAAACCTATCACAAGGAAAGCTATGAGCGTTTACATCCCACAGGTCCTAAGCATAACTACGCATATCACACAGAGGCTATGGACAGAGCTATGGAGGGCGGTATCGATGACGTAGGTATCGGTGCATTATTCGGACTTGAGCTTTACAGATATGAGTTTGCAGGCCTTTTAATGCACGCCGAACATCTTGAAGCAGTACACGGCGTAGGTCCTCATACTATTTCTGTTCCCAGAGTAAGAAGAGCGGATGATATCGATCCCGATGAATTTGATAACGGTATCAGTGACGATCAGTTTGCAAAGATTGTTGCTTGTTTAAGAATTGCAGTTCCTTACACAGGTATGATAGTTTCCACAAGAGAAAGCCAGAAGAGCAGAGAAAAGGTGTTACAGCTTGGCGTTTCACAGATAAGCGGCGGCTCCAAGACGAGTGTAGGCGGCTATGCAGAGCCTGAAGAGGAAGAGGATAACTCTGCACAGTTCGACGTATCAGATACCCGTACACTTGACGAAATAGTAAACTGGCTTATGCGACTCGGCTATATTCCTTCTTTCTGTACTGCTTGCTACAGAGAGGGAAGAACAGGCGACAGATTTATGAGTCTTTGCAAGTCAGGTCAGATTCAGAACTGCTGCCATCCCAACGCTCTTATGACGTTAAAGGAATATCTCGAAGACTATGCAAGTGATGATACAAAGAAGATAGGCGAAGAACTTATTGCGAAGGAACTTTACAATATCCCAAAGGAGAAGGTAAGACAGATTGCAATGGAATACATTGATAATATCAAGAACGGACAGAGAGATTTCAGATTCTAAAGGAAGGTAAACTATGAGCCTTAATTCTACTCCCAGCGGAGAAAGAATCCATATAGGAATTTTCGGCAGAAGAAACGCCGGTAAATCAAGTCTTATAAATGCTATTACAGGTCAGGAGCTGGCGGTGGTATCCGATACTGCGGGTACTACCACAGATCCCGTTTCCAAGGCAATGGAGCTTTTACCCTTAGGTCCTGTTATGATAACTGATACTGCAGGTATCGACGATGTGGGCGAACTTGGAGCACTCCGTATAAAGAAAAGTCTTGAGGTGCTTTATAAAACGGATATCGCCTTACTCGTAACGGATAGTCTTATCGGTGAAAACGAATATGATAAGGAAATAGCCGAAAAGCTGAAAAAGCATAATATTCCTTATATCAGAGTGTTCACGAAATCAGATTTAGCTGAACAACCCGTTAATAAACAATCCGATGTAATATACGTTGATAGTGTAACGGGAAAGAATATAAACGAGCTTAAAGAGCTTATCGCTTCTACCTTACAGTTAAAAGATGAGAATAAGAAAATCTGTGCAGATCTGTTATCTCCTCTTGATACTGTTGTGCTTGTAGTACCGATAGACGCTTCTGCTCCTAAAGGCAGGCTTATATTACCCCAACAGCAGACTATCAGAGATATTCTTGAAGCAGGTGCAATTAGTGTTGTATGCAGAGATACTGAAGTTAAGGCAACCTTGGAAAAACTTTCAGTAAAGCCAAGACTTGTTATAACCGATAGTCAGGCATTCGGCAGAGTGTCAAAGGACGTGCCTGATGATATTATGCTGACGTCCTTTTCAATTCTTTTTGCAAGATATAAGGGAAATCTCAAAAAGAACGTAGAAGGTGTAAAAGCACTGGATACCTTATCCGATGGCGATACTATACTTATTTCCGAAGGATGTACACATCACAGACAATGTGAGGATATCGGTACTGTAAAAATTCCTGCCTGGGTAAAGAAATATACGGGTAAGGATGTAAATTTTGAATTTACGTCAGGTGGCACGTTCCCTGAAGATTTGTCGAAATATAAAATGATTATTCATTGCGGTGCTTGTACACTAAACGAAAGGGAAATGAAATACAGAATTTCCAGTGCTGACGAGCAGAATATCCCGATAACCAATTACGGAATAGCTATAGCTTATATGAACGGCATTCTGAAGCGAAGCGTAAAGCCCTTTGACGAAATATATTCTCTTCTTTAAGGTGACGTAATGGCAAAAGAAAAAGATAATAAAACCAATGCAATGAGGATTCTTGATAAAAACAAGATTCCTTACAAAGTAAATACCTATGACTGTGATGAATTTATCGATGGCGTTCATATAGCCGATATGCTCGGACAATCCTATGACAGTAGCTTCAAAACTCTTGTAACCGAAGGAAAGTCCAAAAACTACTACGTTTTTGCGATACCGATTCATTTAGAACTTGATATGAAAAAGGCGGCAAAAACGGTAGGTGAAAAGTCGGTAGAAATGCTTCCCGTGAAGGATATAAATGCAGTTACTGGTTACATCAGAGGCGGTTGTACGCCAATAGGTATGAAGAAACTGTATAAGACTGTTTATCATAGCACGATAAATAATTTTGAAGAAATAATAGTCAGCGGCGGAAAGCTTGGTACACAGATTGTTATTAAGCCTTCGGATTTAATAAAGGTGACTAATGCTATTGTTTCGGATATAGTAAAAGAATAATAATATTAATTTTCGGATAGCTTCGGCTATCCGATTTTTTTAACCATTCGGTATCGTTTTTTGACCACTCGGTCATTTTCCGTTGACTTTGTATAATTACTGATGTAAAATAACAAAAAACAGCGGAAGGAGAACCCTTATGAAAAAACTTATCACAATACTAATACTTTCGGCAATGCTTACGGGCTGTGCTACGGAGACAGGAAATAATGTTTCTGCGACAAGCAACGAGAATAATTCTTCAGGAATATCATCATCAATATCTGAAGAAGAATCATCGTTTTATGAGGCATCAAGTAGTATAGTCGAATCCGTTTCATCATCTGAAAGTAACCTTGAGGAAATCAAATATCACGAAAAAATCCAGAATGTAAAAAAGGTGACAGATAGTGTACAGGAGGATTTTGAAAAGTGCAAAACTGGCGATTTCAAGAACCTGAGATTTGACAACGCGTTCGTTTCTTGTGAGAGCCGTGAAGACATAAGCTTTATAACAATAAATCTCAGCAATTCTGCCTTTACCGCTACTGACAAAGAAAATTATGCAACTTTTAAAAAGTATTGCGAGAAGATATTCGGAGAGTTTAATGTCGAGTATATGTTTATATGGTCGGGCGCTGAAGAATTATCAAATATGGAGCCTTATTTTCCATTGAACGCTTCTGAATATAAAGAGCATTTAGAAAGAGATAACCATGATATCTATGTGGTTGAATACAGCGATAAAGAAAATAACGCATATTTGTGGTGGTATCCGGCTACAACTGTGCCACACTGGATTGTAAAGGGCGATATATACGATACGGGTGCAACGGTGAGCAGAGAAGCGTTTTGCTTATCTCCCTCATCTATTGAAAGTGAACTGGTTGAAAGCTATGTTAATGACGGTAGCTGCAATGATATAAGTTACTCCTTGCCTTTTGGTGATGTTACAATAGGTGAAGCAGTGGATTACTTTGAAAATCATTATTTAAGCGACTTGTATGAAGGAGAACTGAATAATCTTTCTTTAAAGGTGAACGAAGTTAAGGTTCATAAAATAAGCGGCGAACATTATTATTACTTGTTTGATTATTCTGTATGCTATGGAGGTATTCCTTATGATAGCAAAGGTGAAATTGTTACATATGCAGATATAAGTTCAAAATACACACTTTCAGGCGAAGCCGTTATGCTCGGTGCTGACAATGTGGATATAGTTACTAATATGATATTACTCCCTGTAACTGAGACAAATCTGGTTGAAGGAATTATATCACTTTATGATGCTGTACAGATTGCGTCAGGGAAGCTTTCTGATGAAGTTGTGTTTGATGTAAATAAAGCAGAGCTTATATATGCAGGCGATCGAAATACAGAATTGTTAACTGCATCTCTTTCTCCAAAATGGAAATTCACCCTTTTCAATCCCAATGACAGCAAGTTCTATGCAACCTACGTTGATGCTATAAGTGGAGAATTTGAATATTTTTCTTATACAAAATAGTAAAGTGAGTGCTTCAAAAAATTTTTACAAAAATATGTAACGTTTTTTAGAAACCATCATCTTATTAGATGATGAGAGGAATTTCTGCTCTTTGATTGAAATTGAAAGGACTGTTTTTATGAAAAAACTTATCACAATACTAATACTTTCGGCAATGCTTACGGGCTGTGCTACTGGGACAGGAAATAATGTTTCTGCGACAAGCAACGAGAATAATTCTTCAGAAATATCATCATTAATATCCGAAGAAGAATTATCGTCCGAAGGAAATACAGATTCTATATATGCCGATTGTGCCAAAGATATAGAATCGGTCTGCAATAATGCTGAAAAGGAGTTTGAAGAGGCTAAGAATAAAGGTTACGATAATATTGATTTCCTGGCGTCTTCATTCAGAGCACCAAGCTTTCGGCAGTGCTACAAGCTTTGTCTCGATGCAAAATTTATACCATTGCATTTAACTAATAAAGAGGCTTATGATAAATTCATGGAACTGTGCAATGAGTATCTGGGAGAGTGTGAAGAAGAAAGTATATATCTCACATCCTTTAACAAAAACCTTGCTCCGAACGAATTTGAAATGCCAATCAAAGCTACAGAGCATAAGGAACTTGTCGAATCGTCGGAAAAAGATATCTATATTTTCCAGTACATAAACAACGAAAATAATAAATATATGTGGTGGAATACAAAGAATGTGTCACCACATTGGATAGTTGATGGAGAAATATTTGAGACAGGTATTGAAACCAACAAAAAAGCTCAATGTCTTTTCCCTTCATCATTGCTTCCTGAGGATAAAGTAATTAAGCATTATAACGGTAAGGATGATGGAGAAGTATATAATCTTCCTAACGGCAAGACTACTATAAAAGAAGCGGTTGATTATCTGGAAAATGAGTATAGCAAGATTCTTCTTAAAGAATCATCTGATTACTATTCTCTTTATGTATGGGAAACTACAGTAGGTGATATAGACGATGAAAAGCAATTTTTCTCATTTTACACTACCTTAAGTTACAAGGGGATACCAATAGAACCACATTTATCAGGATTTACGATTTATGGAGGAACTATATCCGCATCAGATAAGCATTTTAATATGGGACAGACGCTGATGCTTGGAAAGGATAATGTGGATGTAATTGCCAGTCAAATAGCATATCCTATAACAAATAACACCACAGAACTCACTAAGTTGATTCCTTTTGAAAAAGCTATGGATATAGCGAGTGAAAAGTTGTCAGAAGGAACGGTCTTCTCTCTTCGCGAAGCGGATCTTATATATTCAAAAGTACAGCTTGATACTACGATTGATGGAGAAACTACATTATACCCTCATTGGCGTTTCAATTTCTTCAATCCGAATGACAACAAATATCTTTTTGCTTATGTTAATGCGGTAAATGGACAGTTTGACTATTTCACATATACTAAAGGGTAAACTATGAAATTATTTCGACTTATCTTATCCGATCTTAAACAAAACATAACAAGCAAAGGCTTTTCAGGCTGTCTTTTACTGACAGCCTTACTTTGCTTTACTGCAAATCTGTATTATGATAGCTCTGCAAAAAATCAGTACAGCGTTATTCAGTGCATTTTTGAGTTTGACAGAGATTTTATGCTTAAAGATATAACCTTCTGTGCTGAAAACATAATTGCAGGCTTTGTGCAGGGATTTTTTACTATGTTTGTACCGATACTTTCTGCCTTTGTGTTTATCCCTGTCTTTTCTGAGGAAAGGCAGAGCAAGTACATAAGATACAGCATTTTCAGAATGTCGAAAAATACCTATTACTGCGGAAAATTTCTGTCTTCTGTTATATCATCAGGTATAGCGATAACTGCGGGATTTATTCTGTTTTCTTCACTTGTTTATATTTTATTCCCGCACTTTGACGAATATCCTGATTATCTGCAGAATATGGCGGCTATATATTTTGGTAGCGGTGTTTTTGGCGGAGTGTTACTGAAATTCCTTTCAGTATTTATTTTTGGAATGCTTTACGCCGTGCCTTCGCTTATATTTTTCTCTATGATAAAAAATAGATATCTTATTATCTGTATCCCGTTTTTCCTCAAATACGCTCTTACACAGACTATCACGAAAATAAATCTTAATGAGGCGTTAAGTCCTCAGCCGAATAATGAACTGCTCAATATCTGTGGCATTATTTTCCCTGATAATCTGCTGACTGTTTTCTACTACGGAAATCTGGCGGGAGTGCTTATATATTCTGCTATTCTCTTTGTTCTCGGTTTTATTCTTTATTTTGTGTTTATGAGAAGGAGGACAGATTGTGGTTGCTAAAATAAGATCAGCTTTTTCGGTGGCAATGACCGAATATGTCAAATGGATAACCAATCCCCGAATTATCATAGTCGGAATCCTGCTCATTTTTATCTGGACTCTTGCAATATCTCCCTTGCAGGAAAGAGCCTTGAACTATGGCGAAAGCCTTAATATCTTCGAGCCTTTTATAGCAACGGGTAATTCGGGTATTCTCGTTATGCTTATTCCTTCGGTATATCTTATACTGCTCAGCGACTATCCCGTTATCAGCCGTAATACAATGCTTATTATAAGCAGAACGGGAAGAGCTCCGTTCTTTATCGGACATCTTTTGTTTATAGCTATGACTATTGTTACGTATTTAGGTGTTCTTCTTCTGTTCTCCTGCATAATAACGGGTGGAGCTATATCAGCAGAATGGAGTGACGTTGTTACAAAGTATGAAAGTGTATTTCCTGCAGAAGCGGGGAATTTCACCTCACAGCTTCTGCCGTCGAATCTCTATAATCAGATACCGATGACATCTGCACTTTTTCATACAACAGTTCTTCTTGCGTTGTATCTTTATCTTATCGTTATGATAATCTATCTTTTTAAGATGTTACATCTACGCTCAGCAGGACTTTATACGGCTGTTTCGGTAATTGCAATAGGTACGGCAACCTGCTCGCTGAACATTCCTATTATGTGGGCATTTCCTATGGCGAATACTATAATCTGGCTACATTACACCGAAATTTTAAGAGTGCCTATCTATCCAATTTGGTGCACCTATCTTTATTTCGGGGTTTTATGTACCGCTATAACAGTAGCTAATATTATCGTCGCAAGAAAAATGAGCTTAAGTAATACAGATCCGGAGGAGGAATGAAAAAAATTTTTTGATTTATATGTAACGTTTTTTTGAAAACGTAGTCTTATTGGGTAAAGAGTAGAATTTAAGCTCTTAAGTTTATACCGAAAGGACTGTGTTTATGAAAAGGCTAGTATATGTAGCATCAATTTTGTCTGTATCTTTATTATTATCAGCCTGCAATGCCGTACCCGATGACGTTCAGAGTGTTATTGACAATCAGAATAGTATGGGTAATATATCGGAACAACCATCGCAGATTGAGATGCTTACCTTATCCGAAATACTTGACGAAATAGAAGTTCTTGAGGGAACAACCTACAATCAGATTATCATTCCTGAAAAAATTTTTCTTGATAAAAACGCTGAATTCTGCTCGTTTGAGTCAAAGAAAGCTACCAACGAATTATGTGATTTAGACACATTCTTTGAAAGGATTACAGGTGCGCCTAATAATGGAAGTGTATATACCTGTATAAATGCACCTGCTGATTTTAAAAAGAATGATAGTGAAGAAATAATTTATATATATTCGGGAGAAGGGGCGCTTAGAGTATTAAATCATATTGAAAGCATTCCGCTTCAAAACGCCGAACAGAGTGCTTCTGAAAAAGCCCATACTCTTAATATCGAAGATGAAGAAGCTGTAAATATGATAAAAAACTTCACCGATAGGTTTAACGCTATAACAGAAGGTATAGACTTCAATGGGTATGAATACAGGCTTTGTGAGTATGGCACAAACAGCGTAGATAATTCTGAGATAGACTATTTTGATATTGACATTACTTACGGAAAAATCCCTTTGAACAGACATCGTTTCGCTAATAGCACAAATTACCTTGATGCACCGTCTGATCTGTACCGTGACGCTCTTGGTAAAACTAATCAGATTTCTTTTATTGATAAAAAAGATATCGGATCGCTTGGCGTTACAGCTATGGAAAAACCGACAAATTTAAAGGAATATGACAAAATCTGTTCTCTGACGTCGGCATTGTCGCTTGTTTCGTTAAAACTTACCGACAAGGTAACGATAAAATTAGATAAAATAGAGCTTGTATATGTAGGTGAAACGAAGGAGTTTGTTGTAAACGAAAGAGGGAAAATGTCTCCGATAGATGAAAATCCTGTGTTTTCTTATCATCTGTACTGGGCGTTTACAACGACAGAGGATAGTGCTATGGTTACAGCGTATGACGGAAAATCCTGCTTTCTTGTGGATGCGCTGAGCGGTGAAGTAAGTACGTATACGGAGTTAAAGGAAGAATAATGAGAGCATATATTTATGAACTTGTATGTTCTAAATTTCTATGGTGTTCAGTAATCGGGTTATATCTTTGCCTTGTCACTTCTACAGCGGGTACCTTGTCTGACGGATCAACTATAACTGTGGTAGAATATATGTTTTCAGACAGAACTGCATTTTCAGGGTTTAATTTCGGTTTTGAGTACGTACTTTTCAGCTTTAATAGTCAGATTCTAGCTGTAATTTATCCGCTTGTAGCTGGATTCGCAACTGTAACGCTATTCTGCGATAAGCGTGCCTATAAATACTCTGTTTTTGTGAATATCAGAAAGGGAAGTGCAGTCATTGCTTTGTATGAACTTTCTACATCTTATATAGCGATGATAATTTGTTCCGTTCTTGCCTATATCGGTTACACTACAACTATTATATTGGTATTTCCTATAAGGCAGTTAGAAATGTCACAACTATTTATTTCTGCAATTCTTTTAAGTCTTGTAATGCTTGTTGGTAATCTGCTTTCACTTATCTGTGCTACTATAGTGCCTAATAAATATTTTGCACTTTTTGTACCGATGTTTTTATTATATCTTCTCCGAGGAATCACAGATAGCATAGTTATATCCGTTATCTCATCCGAAGGAATAGGAGAAAAAGCATACATACTCGAGCTTTTAAGTCCCTTTAATTATCTTAATCTGTACAGTAGCGGAATACCGGTTATTCTGAAGTTTGTTATACCAGGTGCTGTAATACTGATTATAAGTGCAATATCGTTTGCTTGCCTTTATATAAGCGGCAGAAGGTGTATAACGAGATAGGAGGATAGTGATGATAAAACAGATATGGCATTCTGCAAAAACCGAATATGTCGGATGGATTACAAATCCGAGAATGTTTTTACTGTGTGGTTCTCTTTTCTTTGTTTATGTGTTTGTTGTAGAGAAGTTTATTCAAAAATCAGATATGATGAATGGTCAGCTGATAAATTTCTTTGAGCCGTACGTTGCGGTACTTAATTCGCCTCTTACTGTACTTATTATGCCGATATGTTACCTGATGCTTATGTCAGATTTTCCGAGAGTGCGCCCGAATACACTTTTTGTCATATATCGGATAGGGCGGTACAAGTGGCTTGCATCACAGATTTTGTTCTTTCTTATGTCTGCAATGACCTTTATTATAGCTATGTTTCTTGTCGCTACGTTACCGATGATAGCAAGGTCTTATTTTGCAAACGGATGGAGTATGGTAACGCTTAATTTCTGCAATGAGTTTCCTGAACTCGCAATCAGCGAAATGGCAACGCTGATACCCGACAGAATATATAATCACGTTTACCCCTTTGAAACTGTTGTTTTTTCTACGCTGACGTACGTAGGCTACTATATGATAATGGGACTTGCTATGATTATATGCAAACTGAAGAATTTCAGCTTTCTCGGAATATTCATTTCCGCTACGCTGATAGGCTTCGGATTTGCTACCTATCTTACGGGAGGCGTATTGAAATGGGTTTTTCCTATGTCGAATACTATGTTGCATCTGCATTATGCTAAATTCTTAAGAGAAGAAAAATTCCCACTTTTATTTAGTCAGCTTTATTTTCCTGTGATTATAGTATTATTGCTTATTGTAACGTTTATCAGTATAAAAAAATCCTCTTTTATATACGGAGAACAGGAGTAATTATGAACGTAATTGAAATAACCTCTTTAAACTTAACCCTCACCAAAACCGAAATACTTAAAAACATAAACCTCACTTTTGAAAAAGGGAAAATCCATGGACTTATCGGCAGAAACGGTAGCGGTAAGACAATGCTTATGAAATGCATTTGCGGCTTTGTAAAGCCTACCAGCGGTGAAATAAAAGTAAACTGTGAGATAGTCGGCAAGGATTGTGACTTTCCAAAGAATATGGGTATAATCATCGAAACACCGGGATTTATCCCATATTACAGCGGCTATAAAAATCTGAAATTACTTGCCGATTTGAATAAAAAAGCAGATAAAACAAAAATCAGAGAAACAATGAAAAAGGTCGGACTTGACCCCGATTTAAAACGTCACGTCCGCAAATATTCCCTCGGTATGCGCCAACGCCTCGGACTTGCCCAGGCTATTATGGAAGACCCTGAAATACTTATCCTTGACGAGCCATTCAATGGACTTGACAAGGACGGCGTAAAGGATATGAGAACGTATCTTCTTGACTTGAAAGAGCAGGGAAAAACTATCCTCATCGCCTCGCATAACAGTGAGGATATCTCCGTACTGTGTGATACGGTACAGGAGATGGATAAGGGGGAGATTGTTTAAAACAGCATTCTGACGGCAATTACACTTGCTATCCAGCCGGTCATATCTCCTACAAGTGCCGCAGGGATAGCGTATCTTGAATTCTTTATTTTAATTGCACCGAAATAAACTGCAACTGTATAGAACGTGGTTTCGGTTGAACCCATCATTACGGATGCGACTCTACCGATAAAGGAATCCGCTCCGTACTGCGAAACAATATTATTATATACCGATAACGCTCCGCTTCCTGACATAGGTCTTATAAATATAAGCGGAGCACATTCTTCAGGAAAGCCGAAAAAGTCCGTCAGGGGCTGAATAAGTGAAGCGAGTATTCCGAATCCACCTACACTCTTAAACATACCGATACAAGTCATAAGACAGATCAGAGAAGGGAGTATATCAAGGCTCGTTGAAATGCCCTCCTTGGCACCTTCTATAAACGTACTGAATAAATCCGTTCTTTTTATAAAACCGTATGCGATTATAATCACAACTATTGTTGGTATAAAAAAGTCTGTAAAGCTCATTTCTTTGCTCCTGAAAATCTTGATAAAAATTTTACCGCAAGCACGGTAAGAGTCAGGGTAATAAGAGAAACAATCCAAACGGCAGGAATTATATCTGAAGGGGTAATACTGCCGTATTCTGCACGTAAAGTAATTATAGTAGCAGGGAAGAGCTGAAGTGCCGCCGTATTAAGTACTGTCAGCATTATCATATTGTCAGAGGCCGAGTCGGTAACTCCCTCGGCTTTTTTCAGTTCTTCCATTGCCTTTATGCCGAGAGGGGTGGAGGCATTACCTAGTCCCAATAGGTTTGAGATGAAATTCAGAGTAATATATCCCATAGCTTTTGAACTTCGGCTGATATTCGGGAAAAGTAACCTCATCAGCGGTGAAAAAACCTTTGACAATAGCTTTACAATGCCTGATTTTTCAGCAATATTCATAAAGCCGCTCCAAAGACATATACTTCCGCAGAGTGTTATTGATAGCGAAACCGCTTCGGAGCATTCTGTTATTATTGCTAGAGATAGATTAGACATTTTATCGTTAAAAACGCCGAGAATATATGAAAATATAATAAGAATAAATATAAGATATCGCATATAAACTCCTTAATAGAAGAAAATTTGTATTAAATGTAAAAAAATATCTTGTGGTTTATGCTTTTATTGTGCAAAAGGTAGAAATATTACAGATTGTTATACAACAGATAAAACAAAAATATTTATTTACAAATTGTATAAAAAAATATACATGCCTAAAAGGTTTATAATATGGCGGATATATGTATCAAACGGCATAATATTCATCTATATGCATTGAAAAATGTATAAAAATGCATGATATGTCGATTTGACAAAATCGTTAGTTTTTGGTAAAATACATTATGTGGGAGATGACGGACTCCCGCAAAAACGGAAAGAAAAGTAAAAAAGGAGTAAAGACAAATGAAATCTACAGGAATTGTAAGAAAAGTTGACGAGCTCGGAAGAATTGTTATTCCCATCGAGCTGAGAAGAACTCTTGACATCGGCATCAAGGATTCACTTGAAATCTATGTTGATAACGATCAGATTATTCTCAAAAAGTATTCACCCGCTTGCTCATTCTGCAACAATGCAAGTGATATCAAGCAGTTCAAGGGTAAGAACGTTTGTAAGGAATGTCTTAACGCACTTGCAAAGATGTAAAAAATACATAACCGCTGTATAAAACAGCGGTTATTTTTTTAACATTTTACTATTGCATTTATATTGTAAATGTAGTATAATAAAAGGGATGAGCGGATATCCCGCAATTTAAAATTAAAGGAGAATACAAATGTTAGTATCAGCTAAGGAAATGTTAAACAAGGCTCGTGAAGGCAAGTACGCTGTAGGTCAGTTTAACATCAACAATCTCGAATGGACAAAGGCAATCCTTCTCACAGCACAGGAGTGCAATTCACCTGTTATTTTAGGTGTTTCTGAAGGTGCAGGCAAGTATATGTGCGGTTACAAGACCGTAGTAGGTATGGTTAAGGGGATGATCGAAGAACTCGGTATCACAGTTCCCGTTGCTCTTCACCTCGACCACGGCTCATTTGAAGGTGCAAAGGCTTGCATCAATGCAGGCTTCTCATCTGTAATGTTCGATGGTTCACACTATCCTATCGAAGAAAACATCGCAAAGACAACAGCTCTTGTAAACGCTTGCGACGTTCTCGGTATTTCTCTTGAAGCAGAAGTTGGCTCTATCGGTGGCGAAGAAGACGGCGTTGTAGGTGCCGGCGAATGTGCAGACCCCGACGAATGCAAGATGGTTGCTGATCTCGGCGTAACAATGCTCGCTGCAGGTATCGGTAACATCCACGGCAAGTACCCCGAAAACTGGGCAGGTCTTTCTTTTGATACACTCGCTGCTATCAAGGAAATGGTTGGCGATATGCCTCTCGTTCTTCACGGCGGTACAGGTATCCCTGAAGATATGATCAAGAAGGCAATCTCTCTCGGCGTTGCAAAGATCAACGTTAACACAGAATGCCAGCTTGCATTCCAGGCTGCTACAAGAGGCTACGTTGAAGCAGGTAAGGATCAGCAGGGTAAGGGCTTCGACCCCAGAAAGCTTCTCGCTCCCGGCTTTGAAGCTATCAAGGCTACAGTTAAGGAAAAGATGGAACTCTTCGGTTCTGTTAACAAGGCGTGAGTTTTATAATTTGATAATAAGGAAGGCAGACGGAAACGTCTGCCTTTTGAATTTCTTTGCAACCAAATTCGTTTTTGGCACACTATATGGATGAAGGGGGGGGTTAAGAGATGGATTCAACAATAATTAAAGAAAGACTTTTTAAAGAATTTACGACTCATATTGAAGCTATATTCTATTTTTGTCTTAAAAAGACAGGAGATAGATTTGAAGCAGAGGAACTTTCGTCAGATATAGCATTAAATGTTTTAAACGCTATAAAAAAGGGAACTGAACCTGAAAATTTTCCGGCTTGGATGTGGAAAATAGCAAGAAACAGATACAGTGTATGGGTTGATAAAAAGAATAGGAACCCAGATGTCTGTGATATTGACGAAATTGAGTTGCAATCGAATATACGGGTATCAGATGAAATAATTCACAGCGAAGAATTAGCGCTACTTCGTCGTGAGCTTGCATTTATTTCGTCCGAATACAGAAATATTGTTGTCGCATTTTATATTGATGACAGAAAAGTCTCTGATATTGCAAAGTCTCTTAATTTGCCTGAAGGCACAGTAAAATCTAAACTTTTTCGTGCAAGAAATTTGTTAAAGGAAGGTATGAATATGTCAAGAGAATTTGGTGTAAGAAGCTACAAGCCTGAAAACATCAGCTTTTGTGCGAGTGGAAATCAGCCAAGTGGCTATCCATGGAAGGCGGTAGAAAGGACTATACCCAAAAATATTTTACTCGAAGCAAGCAGTAACCCCTCTACAGCAGAGGAACTTGCTATTGCCCTTGGTATTGCTTTGCCGTATATGGAGGAGGAGATTGAGCTGTTAGTAAAATCAACTCTTCTTAGAAGAGTTGGAAGTAAATATGTAACCGATTTTTACATAGTAAATAAGGAGTGTCATCTGGAAATCTATAATGTTTTGAATAAGGAATGTGAAAAACGAAGTGAAATCATCCATCAGATTGTATCTGATACTTTATCGCAGATCAGAGAGTTAGGCGTTGTAAGAAATGTTACGACTGACGATGAGCTTAAATGGTGGCTTGTTCTACATCTTATTGATGTGGCGATAATGTCATTGGACAGCTATACAATGGAATATCCCACCAAAAGAGAAAATGACGAAACTTGGGGGTTTGTTGGGTATGAGGATGTGGAACTTCCCCGAAATATTAGTTCAGGTCATAATGGTTATGGTGACAAGAATGGTTGTTCATCATTCTATAAAATCGGTGGCGACTATGGTATGTGGGAAAGAGTCGGTGAAATGAATGTGGAGCAGTCGGGATTTTTAGCCGATGTAATTCGTAGCAACCGCAATAAATCCACCTTTACTGAATTTGAACTACATATCTGGCAGAGCATAGACGGCAGATTTGCTCATTCGGATAAAAATGGTAAAATAATTCCTGATATAATCGTTCTTGATAATATAACTTATATGAAGGTTAATGAAATTCATAAATCACATAAACTCTATGGAGATTTGAAGAACAACGTTAAAATGGTGTTTGAAGATATAATAAATGTACTAAAAAAATATAGCACACCGATACTTAAGGAACAGCTTTTTTATTGTGCATCTATTGAGATTTTTGGTTTAAGAATGGTGACGGTACATGACCTAGTTGATACAGGTAGGTTAATAATACCCGAAGAACCAGATAAAAGCACTGTTGCGATGGCACTTAACATAAATATGCCTTGCGTATAAAAGTAATTCCCCGCAACCTAAAGTTGTGGGGATTGCTATTATCAGAACACTAAACAAAATCCATTCAGAAGGAATAAAAATCCGAAATTGAATAAAGAGAACTCTGCGATATATTTCTTTGTTTTTCCGGGGCAGACAGTGTTATATTGTCTTAACGTAATAAGACTTGCAAGAGAAGCAATAAGAGTACCTACGCCGCCGATATTTACGCCGAGCAGAAGATTTCTGTAATCCTCGGTAAACTGGGATAACAGAATAGCGGAGGGTACGTTGCTTATTACCTGACAGGAAAGAGCGCTTACAAGCAGGGTGTTCATTTCCAGCATGCCGCCGATAAGCTCCTTTACTACATCGATTCTTGCCATATTTCCGGCAAAGATAAAGAAGCATACAAAGGTGAGCAGTAAACCGTAATCTACTGATTTAAGAGCTTTTCTGTCTGTAATCAGAAGCGCCGCAGGAATTATAATAAGTCCTGTCCAGTAGGGGATTATATTAAATACAATGATAATTGAGTAAGCAAACAGAATGAGATAGAATATCGTGCGTGGCTTACTTATCATTACCTTTTCGTCTGCGAAACTCATAGGCTCTGCTTTTACAAAGATTATACAGCATAGAGAAATGAGCGCAACCGCAAATAAGAAGGGTGGGAGCAATATCATTGTAAATTCGTCTATAGGAATATTGAATTTTGAGTATAAGTACAGATTCTGGGGATTTCCGAAGGGAGTCAGCATTCCACCGAGATTTGCGGCTATATTCTGCATTATAAAGGTGAAAGCCATATACTTTTCCTTATTCGTTGTATGCAGAACGAAATAGCCCAGCGGCAGGAAGGTGAGAAGTGCCATATCGTTAGCAATAAGCATTGAGCCGATAAAGGTCACCCAGACAAGAACTAAAATACAAGCTCTTGCATTTTTAAAGGAGCGTACTATTTTACAAGCTAAAATATAGAAAAAGTTTATATTTTTTAAAGCACACACTACCGCAAGTACACAGAAAAGGCAGGTGAGCGTCTTATAGTCAAAGTATCCGAGATACTGACTGTCGGGCGGTATGATAAAGGTGGTAATCATAGCCGCAAAAAAAGCTATCAGCAAAACTGCATTTTTTTTGCTGAATCCAAGTATTCTGTTCATTTTTAGTTTTCTCCGCTGTTTTTGTTGTTCTTTTTATTTTATATCTGTATGTTTTTTACACAATACAACACCGCACTCTTTCGAGTACGGTGTTTGTTTGTGAATCAATAATCGTAAAGATTATACTAAATCATCCTCGTTGAAGGGGTCGCCGCATTCGGGACAGAACTTAGGAGGATTTTCAGCGTCAGCAGGAGTCCAGCCGCACTTGTCGCACTTGTACTTCTTGGGAGCTGCAGGTTTGGACTTACCACAGTTGGGGCAGAACTTACCTTCGTTTGTAGCACCACATTCACAAGTCCAGCTTGTAGATACGGTAGCGGGAGCTGCAGGAGCTTCCTTGCTTGCACCACAGTTAGCACAGAACTTTGTTAAATTCTGCGCACCACAGGAACAAGTCCAAGGTTCAGGCTTCTTTGTACCGCAGGATGCACAGAATGCACCTGTATTGGTAGCACCGCAAGCACACTTCCAGCCGTTTGCTGCAGGGTTGGGAGGTACGGGAGTTGTCTGCTGAGGTGCCGCAGGCATACCGCCTAAAATGTTAGCACCGGCATTCATGCCCATATTCATACCCATGAAGCCCATCATTGCGCCGCCTTCGTTGGAGCCGGCTGCCTCAAGACCCTTTGCAATGCTTGTTGTCATCATAGCACGCTGTGTATCAGCACCAAGCATAGTATCTGCGTGCAGACGATCCTTGAGGAGTTCCTTGGATTCGTCGGAGAGTGTGATAGGACCAAGACCAATGTATGTGAGGGAGAAGCCTCTGTCAGCCCAGTTGATAGCTGTCTGAGTCTTTGTCTTGTTTGTAAGGTTGGAAAGCTGGCTTGTAATCTGGTTGTAGCTGTAGCCTTCAGCAGAAAGCATATTGAGAGCTTCCATCATAGCCTGCATAAATTCGTTCTTGTACTGATCGTTCTGGAAAACAGACTTTACAGAAACGTTGCCTGAAGCAATACCCTTTGAGAGTACCTCGCTGTAGAACTTAACAGCGTTTTCAGCGTCAGGAATCTGAATTTCAAAAGTACCGTAGAAACGGAGATCTACAGTTGTATTGTATCTGGGATCGGGGTAGGGAACGGGAGTTCCTGTTCCGAAAGGGATACCGGGAAGTCTCTGAAGGTTGATGTAAATAATCTTCTGCTGTGTCGAGGGGGTACCACCAAATGTGAAACGGGAAATAAGTTCCTTTGCAGAATCCTTGATTTGACCTGCGAAAATAGAAGGTGCAGAGGAGTTGTCAAGGATATAGCGACCGGGTTCTGTAACAACGTTTGTAATCTTACCGTTGTCGAGTGTAAGCATACAAGTATTCTCTTCTACCATGATAGCAGAGCCGTTACTGATCATATTGTCAGTACCCTTTGTATTGCTTGAACGTGCAGAACCGTCGTGCATCTTTACACCGTTTACTGCAACTGTGTCATTGCCCATAACGGGGCAGTGGATGGCTTCCTTCCAGGTATCACCAAGAGTACCTGAGAGTGAACCGATTGCGGCTTTAATAAGTCCCATAGTTTTATTTCCTTTCGTTATGAATTTTTAATTTATTTTATTAAATTAAAATCTGATACCTGCCATACTCTGTCGTTGATAACGGTAAATCCGCTACCGCAGTATGGACATTCTCTGTCTTTTGAGCCTGCGTCAACCGGTGCGCCGCAGTTAGGACAGTTACTTGTGTAGACCATATTGTTGGTCTGCTCGTGAATCTTCTGATTATATGTAAGCGTAACTCTGTATGCCGCCTGAACAAGTCCGTTATGATCAGGACTGCTTACAAGTTTACCGAGCTTGAATCTTTTGTATTCGTACTGAAGAGAATATTCAAAGGCTACGATAGCTTCATCCTGTTTTTTAAGGTATGAACAAATACCGCATCTGTGAATCTTCACGTTATCGTACTTTTCTTCCTCACCCTTACTGCCAAGATCGTTAATAATGTTTGTGACCTTATTTACAAGAGCGGGGGAGCAGGAGATTTCAAGTAAGCCCTCCGTGCTCTTCTTTTCAATTGCATTGAAGGAAGCTATAAGAGCATTTCTTGCAAGCGCTTCCATGCCACCATATCCCATTTCAGGAAAATCACGCTGGATTTTAGGTGTGTATACAGCGGAAAGCTCTGTGATGGCTTTGGGAGTTGTAACCTCTTCTCTTATTCCTTTACTGATAAGATCCATTGTCTGACCCGGCGTCATACCAAGGTAGTCATTTGTGATCTTCTTTGTTTTAGAAATAACGGTGAGTACAACTATCACTATCATGATGACGGGCATCAATGAAAAAATTATCGGGAAGATTATAGTAAAAATTTCCAATTACTGAACTACTCCTTTAATACCTTCGTCAACAGTATCATTGCGAACTGTTGTAAATTCTGTAAGTACCCATGAATACTGACCGGTAGTTACGATAGAGCCACAGTATTCGCATACGCCCGAAGAAGAAATCTCCATAGGTGCGCCGCAGTTAGGACAGTTATGACCGTCGTGCTTGGCTGTTTCGTCCTTTGTAAGAACTCCTACTGAACGTACAAACTTCATCTTATATCTCATATCCCAGCGAGTTGTCTTATCGCCACGGATGATGTTTCCTGTCTTTTCATCTACCTGATAGTCTATCATTCTTGCGTTAAGATAGCAGGTAAGGTATTCAAACTGCTCATCTCTTGCATAGGAGGTAAGATAAGCGGTATTTATTGCAATGCTTTCGTAGTGGTAAACTACACCCTGATCGATTTTGCTCTGCACCTGTCTTGCAGTAGTGTTATAGAGATTTTCGTGCATTACAGGTCTTACTGTAGATAAATCACGTTTGCACCATGCAGTCTGTATATCCATATATACGTTTTTTGCAAACGTTACGAAATCAGAAGCAGAGAAGTTTTTGTCGTGTTTTTTCATCATATTTTCAATCAGTTCAGTTCTGTTAGGGATTACAACGAATCTGCCCTGATTTGAGGGTATGACCTGACCTGCATTTCTGTGTGCGCCTGAAGACGTATTGCTTTTCTTTTTGGTAAAGGATATTATGATTATAATAATGAGTATTATTGCTATTCCAATACCAACAGGTCCCATGTTGAAAAGATGCAGTATAAGGTTTAATATACCAAGTCCGTCCGAACTGCTGCTTCCACCATCGCCGCCGAAATCGAAGTCGTAATCATAATCGTTACCATCGAAGGCGAAGGCTGTACCGCATAGAAGCGAAGCTAAAAGAATAAATGTCAGTAAAATCGGTACTATCTTTTTCATGTTTTACCCCTGGAATATGTATTTGTAAACACTTTACAAATTTAATTATACTATAATATTGTCGAAATGTCAATATTTTTAAACCCGCCAAATGAAAAAATGGCGGGTTTAATAATTAAAATGCTTATGATTTTTTGAACTGACTGTTGTAAAGGTTGTAGTAAAAGCCGCCCTTAGCAAGCAATTGTTCATGGTTTCCTATTTCTATGATCTTTCCTTTATCCATAACAAGAATAGAATCCGCATTCTTTATAGTTGATAATCTGTGGGCTACTATAAAATTGGTCTTGCCTTCAGTCATTTTTGCGAACGCACTCTGAATCTGCAGTTCTGTTCTCGTGTCAATGCTACTCGTTGCCTCATCAAGAATAAGCATAGGTGGTTTAGTCAGCATAACTCTTGCTATGCATAAAAGTTGTTTTTGACCCTGGGATAATCCAGACGTATCGCTGATAACTGTATCATATCCGTTTTTTAGTCTTTTTATAAAGCTATGGCAATGTGCTGCCTTTGCGGCGTCTATTATTTCTTCGTCGGTTGCATCAGGCTTTCCGTAAGCAATATTTTCCTTTACCGTGCCTTTGAATATCCATGTTTCCTGAAGTACCATTCCGTAATTCAGACGGAGAGAATCTCTAGTCAGTATTTTTATTTCCTTATTGTCTACGGATATACTTCCGCTATTTGTTTCATAGAATCTCATCAGAAGGTTTATGATAGTAGTTTTTCCACAACCCGTAGGGCCTACTATGGCTATTTGCTGTCCCTTCTTTACTTCAAGATTCAGATCTTTGATAAGCTCTCTATCGGGAGTATATGAGAAATCTACGTTTCTGATGCTTACGTCACCCTGAACGTTGCAGAGTACTTCGTTATCCTTGTCGCTTACTTCGTTTTCACTATCGAGCATAGCGAAAATTCTTCTTGCGGAAGCAAAGGCTGACTGAAGCTCTGTAACAACACCTGAAATTTCATTGAAGGGCTTTGTGTACTGGTTTGCATAAGATAAAAAGCAGGATAACTGACCTACGGATATACCTCCGCCGATGGCGTTGAGAGCACCGAAAATTCCAACGCCTGCATAAACGAGTCCGTTTACGAATCTTGTACAGGGGTTTGTAAGAGCAGAATAGAATTGAGCTCTTGTTCCTACCTTGTTAAGCTCTTCGTTCAGCTTCTCGAATTCTGCTTCTGATTTTTCTTCATAGCAGAATGCTTTTACAACCTTCTGATTGCCGATATATTCTTCGGCAAGAGCTGTAATCTTACCTCTTAAAGCCGCCTGCTCCTTGAATTTCTTTGAGCAGAGTCTGGCAATCGTAGACGCTACCAGCAGGGAAACGGGAGTGATTATAATAACGACAAGCGCTATCGAAAGGTTTATCGAAAGCATAAAGCACAGCGTACCGATTATAGTAACAACGCCTGTGAATAACTGCTGAAAACCCTGTAACAAGCCGTCTGAAATAGTGTCTATATCAGCTACAACTCTTCCGATTATATCGCCGTGAGGAGTTGTATCAATATATTTAAGAGGAACTTTTTCAAGCTTATTGAAGGCGGCTACTCTTAAATCTCTTACCGTACCCTGGGTGAGTATGTTGGTACAGTAGCCCATAAACCATTGAAAAGCGGCTCCTGCCAGTACAACGACAATAAGCTGGATGATTATCGGAAGTATTTTCTCAAAATCTACGTTTCCTTTGCTTATAATACAGTCAATGGCATTACCGATAAGTACGGGAGCGTACAGAGTGGCGCAGGCACTTATTACTGCACTTATCAGGGTAAAGGTCAGATGGAAGGTGTATGGTTTTGTATATGTCAGAATTCTCTTTAATATACCAAAACTGTTAATTTCTTTTCTGTTTTTACTCATCTTCGTTTATCTCCTTTTCAAGTTCTTCTGCACTGAATTGTGATAAACAAATCTGACAGTATTCTTCACAGGTTCTCAAAAGCTCCTTGTGAGTTCCTATGCCCTCTATTCTGCCGTCGTTCAGTACGACAATCTTATCTGCGCCTTTTACTGTATTTGCTCTTTGCGAAATAATAAATACCGTCATATCTCCGCAGTTTTCCTTTATGGCGGTACGAAGCTTTGAATCTGTAGCAAAATCAAGTGCGCTGGCGCTATCGTCAAGAATCAGTATCGAAGGGGAGCAGGCAAGCGCTCTTGCAATGGTGAGTCTTTGCTTCTGACCGCCTGAAAGATTTTTTCCTCCCTGAAGTATAATACTGTCAAGACCGTCGGGGAGCTTGTCGGCAAAATCTGTAGCCTGCGCTATTTCGAGTGCTTTGTGTATCTCTTCATCGGAAATATCTTCTCCTCCGAATTTCATATTATCACGGAGAGTACCGCTGAAGAGTACAGCCTTCTGAGGAACGATACCGATCATTTTGCGGAGTTTATTAAGTGGATATTTTTTTATATCCGTGCCGTTTATTTCTATATTGCCCTTTGTAGCGTCGTAAAATCGGGGAATCAGATTTATAAGGGAGGATTTACCACTGCCGGTACCGCCGATTATACCTATAGTCTGTCCCTTTTCTACGGTAAACGATATATTCTCAAGCGCATAATCACTATTTTCGTGATAGCTTAAAAATACGTCATCAAATTTTATTGCAGGTGCATTTTCGTAGGAAGGAATTTCTTCTACTTCATCTTCTGTTACAGATGGCTTTGTTTCAAGCACCTCGTTTACTCTTGCAGCAGATGCGGCGGATTTTGTGAATATGACCACAAGGTTTGCTACGACTACCAGAGCAAGTAAGATCTGATTGAGATAGTTTACAAGAGCGATTACTTCGCCCTGTGTAAGATTGCCGACATTTACGGAAAAGCCTCCAAACCAGATGATAGCTACTATTGCGAGATTCAGAATAACCGCATTCATCGGACTTAAAAGAGCTGAAATTTTACCCGCTCTTACCGCTGTTTTTTCTATATCGTCAGCGTTGTCAGCAAAACGTTTTTGCTCATAATCCTGTTTTGCAAAGGCTCTTACCGCTCTTGCACCACCGAGATTCTCTCTTGTTATAAGTGACGTCTTGTCCAGCTTTTTCTGAATGTTTTTGTAAAAAGGAATTGTCTTTGTTGTCACAAGCCACATTACAAGAGCTACCAGCGGAATTACAATAACAAATATAAGAGCCAGCTTTACGTCAATAGTAAACGCCATTATGGTAGCGCCGATTACTAAAAAGGGCGCTCTTACAACAAGTCTTATAAGCATCGCAACCGCAACCTGAAGCTGATTTATATCAGACGTGAGTCTTGTAATAAGCGAAGACGTACCAAGCTCATCTAGTTCAGAGTGAGAAAGTGTATTGATATGATGGAATAGCTCTCTTCTCATAACCGTACCGAAGCCCTGGGAAGCCTTTGATGCCATATACTGACATACAAGAGTAAAGCCAAGACCGAAAACGCCGAGCAAAATGAGTACTATTCCCATTTTCCATACGTAATCAGTATCCTTTTTTTCAATACCTACGTCTATTATCTGTGCCATAACAAGAGGTACGATAAGCTCAAAAATTGCTTCTATTAGCTTGAAAGCAGGACCTAGAATTACCTGCATCCTGAATTTTTTCAGATATTTTGTAAGTTTTAACATTCCGCAATCACCAAAATGACATCGGTAAAAAATACCGATGTCATTATAAATTTAGTCTAAAGTTTTAAATCCTTCTGTTAGCTCATCCGCATAGCTTTCCGGAACAAGCAGGCTTATTTCATCGGCACTAGTTGTGATGAGTAAAACGTCTGCACCGACTTTTTCTGTGATTTCAAGTACACGGGCGGCAAAGCCTGCGTGTATTTCCATCTCCTTGTTCTTTATAACGAGCTTTACATTGCCGCTGTTCACAAAAGGAGTGATATTATGAACGGCTGTGATTTTGCTCATAACAGTAAGCAGGGAAGGGATATCATCATCGCTGAAGCTGAAAGCAAAGGAAAATCTTTCAGATTTCGGGGGCGTACTGGATATCATATCGATATTTATGCCTGCTTCTGCTACTGCGTGTAGCACTTCGGAAATAAAGGAATTACCAGCCTTGATGTCCGAGAAGGTTACAGCAGATACGCTTTCGTAACAAGTTATCTGTGTCATTGGATTCAGCTTCCTTTCTGTATTTTACTGTGCGTCGGATAATAAGTCCGACATCTGATAAAGTCCCTTTTCGCACTTGCTTAAATATACCGCCGCATTTACAGAGCCGACTGCAAAAACCTGCTTTGAGCCTGCGCTGTGTGAAAGAGTGATAACCTCATCTCTTCCTGCGAAGATAATATCGTGATCGCCGACTATAGTACCGCCTCTTATAGCGTGCATACCGATTTCGTTCTTTTCACGGGGCTTTCTTACAGAGTGGCGATCGTATACGTATTTCATCTTGTTATCAAGCTCGTCGTTTATAGCTTCGGCAATCATAATTGCAGTACCTGACGGAGCGTCTTTTTTAAGATTATGGTGTTTTTCCACAATTTCAATATCGAACTGATCTCCGAGAACCTTTGTTGCTCTCTTTGCTAAATCTACAAGTAGATTGATGCCAAGTGACATATTGAAGGTAAAGAAAACGGGAATCTGCTCTGCGGCAGCCTTTATCTGCACAATCTGTTCATCTGTATAGCCTGTAGTTGCAACAACGATAGGTACGTTATTTATCTTGCAGTAGTCAAGAAGAGATTCGAGTGCAGAAGGATGAGAAAAGTCTATAATCACGTCAGGCTTTTCTGTAAGATCGTAAACAGATTTTACAACGGGGAAGTCGCTGTACTGTTCACCGATAAGATCAATACCTGCTGAAATTCTACAGTCATCTCTTGTTGATACGATGTCGGCAATTACTCTGCCCATTTTTCCGCAAGCGCCTGTTAAAGCGATATTTACCATTTTATAATTCCTCTCAAGACGTTTTACTTTGTAAGACCGAGCTTTTCCATAGAAGCGAAGAGCTTTGCGGTCTTTTCAACTTCCATTCTTACAAGGGGAAGTCTGCATTCGCCTACGTCCTTGCCCATAATGTTCATAGCTTCCTTTACGGGAATGGGATTTACGTCTATGAACAGATTGTTTGTGAATTCAAGGTACTTAAGCTGAAGCTCCGCAGCGGCCTTGTAGTTGCCGTCAAGACAGAACTGCGCCATATCGTGAGTTTCCTTAGGGCAGCAGTTTGCGAGAACAGAGATTACGCCCTTGCCGCCAAGCGACATAATAGGTACAATCTGGTCGTCGTTACCTGAATAGATATCGAGATCTGTTTCTGCGGCAAGTTGTGCTACTGCACTGATATTTCCGCTTGCTTCCTTTGCGGCTACTATATTTCTGTGCTGAGCAAGCTTCTTGTATGTATCGATTGTTATATTTACACCTGTTCTGCTGGGAACGTTGTAAAGAATGATGGGAATATTAACACTGTCTGCGATAGCAGTAAAGTGAGCGATAAGTCCCTTCTGTGACGTCTTATTGTAGTAGGGTGTAACGAGAAGCAGAGCGTCTGCGCCAAGCTTTTCAGCTTCAATTGATAAATCTACCGCATATGCAGTATCGTTACTGCCTGTACCAGCGATTACAGGAACGCGCTTTGCAACCTTTTCTACACAGAAACGGATGCATTCAATGTGTTCTTCGTCAGTCATTACTGCAGATTCGCCTGTAGTACCACATACTACGATAGCATCTGTACTTCCGGCAATCTGTTCTTCAATAATTTCAGCAAATCTGTCATAGTTTATAGAGCCATCCTCAAACATAGGGGTAACAATGGCAACTGCTGAACCTGTAAAAATTGTGTTCTTCATAAGTAATTATCCTTTGTAAAAGTGGTTATCAGTCAAAATATCCCTTTGCGGCATAAAGCTCTGCCATTTCAACGGCACCGCCTGCGGCACCTCTTAATGTGTTATGTGAAAGGCATACGAACTTGTAGTCGTACTGTGTATCTTCTCTTAAACGACCGATAGATACAGCCATACCGTTTTCAAGATTTCTGTGAAGCTTTGCCTGGGGCATATTGTCTTCTTCAAAATAGTTTAAGAACTGCTTGGGAGCAGAGGGAAGCTCTAAATCCTGGGGAACACCCTTGTATTCCTTCCATATCTGAAGGATTTCTTCCTTTGTGGGCTTTGTTTCAAAGCTTACGAATACTGCCGCAAAGTGACCGTTGGATACGGGAACTCTGAGGCACTGTGTTGTGATGGAAGGAGACTGAGCCTTAACGATCTTATCGCCTTCGATTGTACCCCAAACCTTTAAAGGCTCCTGCTCGGATTTTTCTTCTTCGCCGCCGATGTAGGG
>JAFQUH010000011.1 GCA_017408635.1 Ruminiclostridium sp.
GAAAGACGTATAAACCGCTACCTTGATGGAGATGAAACCCTCTCTCCCCTGCCCGACCTGATTTTACTGGATGGTGGTAAAGGTCACGTAAGCTCGGTACAGCAGATTTTAGACAGACTGGGTGTAAGCATTCCGCTTTTTGGTCTTGTAAAGGACGAAAAGCATCGTACAAGAGCAATAGCTGAAAGCGGCGGAGAAATTCAGGTTAACGCCAATAAAAAGCTCTTTGCCTTGCTTACAAATATACAGGATGAGGTGCATCGTTTTCACTCTCCTTCCAGCAGCAGAAACACAAAAAGAAAACCTACGAACTGGAGCTTACCAAAATAAAAGGTATAGGAGAAGCAAAGGCGCTTGCTCTGATAAAGCATTTTAAGACAAAGCAAGGGCTGAAGGATGCAGACATATCCGAAATTGCATCGGTAGCTAAGATAAGCACAGAAAAAGCTATCGAAGTAGCGAAATATATAGAAGAGAATTTTTAAAGGAAAGGGACAAATATGAGAGTTATAACAGGAAGTGCAAGAGGTAGAAAGCTGAAGGCTCCCGAGGGTTACGACGTGAGACCTACAAGTGACGGCGTAAAGGAGGCAATATTCAGCGCAATTCAGTTTGAAATAGAAGGACGGACTGTTCTCGATCTATTTGCAGGCTCGGGACAGCTTGGTATAGAAGCTATCAGCAGAGGTGCAAAAAAAGCGGTATTCGTTGATAGCAGTCAGGCATCTATCAAGCTAATAAAGGAAAACGTAGAACACGTAGGCTTTGAAAAGCAGGCAGAAATTATAAATATGCCGAATACGGCTTTTTTGAGAACAACAAGAGAAACCTTTGATATCGCCCTTCTTGATCCTCCTTATGACAGAAAGCTCATACAGAAATCGCTCCCTGCACTTACTAGTATAATGTCAGATGAGGGTGTAATAGTGTGCGAGCACGAAATAGAGTGCAGACTTCCTGAAGAGGTAAACGGCTTTGTGATTGTAAAATCAAAAAAGCACGGCAAAACAGGACTTACGATTTACAGAAAACCAAGTCAGGAAAACGAGGAATAAAAAGAAAGGAAAATATAAAATGAAGCTTGCAATCTATCCGGGTAGCTTTGATCCGGTTACCTACGGTCATTTAGAGATAATTTCAAGAGCTTCCAGATTATTTGACAAGCTGGTAGTTCTCGTATCAGTAAATCCTACCAAGCCTTCCGCTTTTTCAATCGAAGAAAGAAAAGAGCTTTTAGAAAAAGTAGTCGAAGCCGAAGGACTTACAAACGTGGAAATAGACAGTCACGAAGGTCTGCTTATTGATTATTTCAATAAAAGAAACGCAGACGTTATAGTAAAAGGCTTACGTGCCTTATCTGATTTTGAATATGAATTCCAGATGGCGCAGGCAAACAGAAAGCTTTGCTACAAGGCGGAAACTATCTTCCTTACTGCAAAGAGCGAAAACACGTATTTATCATCAAGTATGGTAAAGCAGATAGCAATGTTCGGCGGAGATGTCAGCGACTTCGTACCCGAATGCATACTTGACAGAATAACCCAAAGACTTAAAAAAGACTGAATCACAAACAGAAAGGACAGAATATCATGAACAGTATTGAGGAAATTTTAGACGCTATGGACGAAGAGCTTGACAATGCACCTAAGCTGATCGTACCCAAGGGCAAATCAGGAATTGATGCGGCAAAATTCAGAGATTACATTGAGCAGATAAGACTCTGCCTGCCCAATGAAATAAGACAGGCGCAGAATCTTGTAAGCGACCGTAAGGGCATCATCAACGAAGCCAAGGCAGAAGCTGATATCATTATCAAAAGAGCAAAGGAAAAAGAGCAGGAGCTTATCAAGGCTGATGCAATCACAAAGCAGGCACAGCAGGTTGCGAGCGATATAACCGCAAACGCCAACGCAAACTCCAAGAAAATGACCAAGGCTACTGATGCATACGTAGATAAAACACTTTCTAATCTCGAAGAGCTTCTTACTGCAAATATTTTAGAAGTCAGAAAGATGCTCAACGCACTCAGAAACAAGAATAGCTAAACACGGAGGCTAGCTTTGAGTTATAAAACGATAAGAAATCGTTGCGAAGCATCCTTTATCGAAAAAAAATCGGAATTTATAGGATACCTCTGCCCTGTTACCACGGAACAGGAGGCTATAGATTTTATAAACGAGATAAGAGCGATGCATCGCAAAGCTACACATAACTGCTACGCTTATATCCTGAGAGATAACAACACCGCAAGACATAGTGACGACGGAGAACCGGGCGGCACGGCAGGAGTACCTATTTACGATGTACTTAACAAAACGGGAGTTACTGATATTGCTTGTGTTGTAACAAGATATTTTGGTGGGATCATGCTCGGTGCGGGCGGTCTTGTAAGAGCCTACTCGAAGGGAGCTTCCATTGCTCTGGAAGTAGCTGACATAATGACTATGGAGATAGCCGATAGCCTTAAAATTACCACCGATTACAGTTTTTACGGCAATATAACATCTATAGCCGCAGAGTACGAAGCTATAATCAGGAATACGGAATACACAGATAACGTCAGCGTATTTCTTGACGTAAAAAGTGAGCTTGCCGATAAGCTGAAGGATAAGCTCATAGACAAGTGCAACGGAAGAGTTGAAATTGAATTTCTCGACAAGGGATATAAAGAATTTTAAAAAAAGGACTTTTTTTGTAACAACAAGTATATATGTACAGAAGATTCGCAAGTGATTGATTTATAACTAAATTTTCACTTGCGATAACTATTTTTGTAGACGGCACAAGGAGGGACAGAATTTGAGTAAGTTACCACGAGAAATCACGGAAGAGATAGAAGAAACCACATTATCAGACGTTGCCTGCAAAAGCACGCAGACTAAAGGCAGAAAGGTATACGAAAAGCCCTGCGACATCCGTACAGATTTCCAGAGAGACCGTGACAGAATAATCCACTCCAACGCCTTCAGAAGACTTAAGCATAAAACTCAGGTCTTTCTGATACCTAAATCAGATCACTACAGAACAAGACTCACTCATACACTTGAGGTATCGCAGATAGCAAGAACCATTGCAAGAGCGTTAAGACTAAATGAGGATCTGACAGAAGCTATCGCATTAGGACACGATCTCGGTCATACTCCCTTCGGCCACGACGGAGAAAGAGTTCTTGATGCACTTTATCCCGGTGGCTTCAAGCATTATCTTCAGAGCAAAAGAGTGGTTGAAGTTATAGAAAAGAACGGCGAAGGTCTTAATCTTACAGAAGAAGTTATAGACGGAATAATCTGTCACACTAATGCCGTAGCCGAAACGCTTGAAGGTCAGGTTGTCAAATTCAGTGATAAAATAGCCTATATCAACCATGATATCGAAGACTCTATCAGAGGCGGTGTCATAAAGCAGGAGGATCTTCCCGATATACCTGTAAGAGTGCTTGGTGCTACCAAGAGCCAGAGAATAACCACACTTATAAGCTCTATCATAAATAACAGTACAGACGTTATACAGTATGATAGTGAAACGCAGAAGGCACACGATGAGTTAAGAGCCTTTATGTTTGAAAAAGTATATTTTGCGCCTGCCACAAACGAAGAAAAGGGCAAGGCACGTATTATAGTAGAATATCTTTACAATTATTTTCTTAAAACACCTGAGGCTCTCCCTCCCCTTTTTCAGAAGATAGCCGAAGAAAACGGAAGAGAGAGGGCTATATGCGATTTCATAAGCGGTATGACGGATGAATTCGCAGTTGATTACTTTAAGGAAATATGTATACCTAAAAGCTGGTCCTATTAAGAAAGGAATTTAAATGAAGCTATCAGAGGATTTTCTCTCAAGAATAAAGGACGGTAACGATATATACGACGTTATCTCCTCCTACGTACCACTTAAAAAGACAGGTACAGATTATGTCTGTAACTGTCCTTTCCATTCAGAAAAAACACCCTCCTGTCACATCTATATGTCAACACAGAGCTTTTACTGTTTCGGATGCGGCGCCGCTGGAGACGTAATAAACTTTATCCGTTTATACGAGCATCTCGGGTATATGGAGGCTGTACGTTTCCTTGCACAACGTGCAGGAATACCTATGCCCGACGACGGTGGTGAGGATGGTGCGAGAATCAGATCAAGAATTCTGGAAATGAACAGAGAAGCAGGCAAATTCTATCACAAGTTTCTTTTTTCTCCCCAGGGAAAAGAAGGTCTTGACTACCTTTTAGGGCGAGGACTAACTATTCATATCATAAGACTTTATGGACTGGGCTATGCACCTAACGACTGGTCACTGCTCAGAAATCACCTCAGTTCTCTCGGATTCAGTGACGATGAGATAGTAGAAGCGTCACTTGGCGTAAAATCACAAAAAAATAACAACACCTACGATTTTTTCAGATACAGAGTAATGTTTCCTTTTTTTGATACAAGAGGAAATATTGTTGGCTTTTCAGGACGTATAATCGGTGGCGATGATTCAAGAAAATACCTTAATACAAAGGCAACGCCTGTATATAATAAAAGTACGTATCTGTACAGTATGAATCACGCAAAGAATTCAGGCAAATCAAGTCTTATAATGTGCGAAGGCAACCTTGACGTTATCTCAATGTTTCAGGCAGGCTTTACAAACGCTGTTGCGACCTGCGGTACAGCAATAACCGACAGTCACGCAAGAGCAATAGCGAATCAGAACTTCAAGGAAGTAATTCTTGCCTATGACAGCGATGACGCAGGAAAAAAAGCTACTGCAAGAGCTATAAACATTCTTGATAAGGTAGGAATAATCACAAAGATATTGCAGATAAAGGGTGCTAAGGACCCGGATGAATTCATAAAAAAATTCGGTAGCGACGCCTTTTCCCTACAGATAGACAAGGCTGTTCCGGCTATGGAATTCGAGCTTGAAAAGATAAAGGCAGAATCGGATATTACAAATCCGCAGGGCAAGGCGGAATTCCTGAAGCGGTGTGTTGCCTTTATATCAACTGTTCATAGTCCGATAGACAGAGCTGTGTATATTGCTGACGTATCCGCCTACTGCGATATAGGACGAGCTACTATAGAATCCTCCGTTGATCAGACAATAAAGAGGCAGAACAGAGCAAGACAAAACGATATGCAACAAGGTATAATATCAGGCGCATACAAAAAGGATAAGGTCAACCCCGACGCTTCCAAATACCCAGCAGAAGTAGAGGCGGAAAGAGGTATAATCGCTTATCTTTTCCATTCTCCCGACTTTCTTAAGAAAATTGCAGACAAAGTAACCCCTGACGACTTCCCTACTGAATTCAATCGTCAACTTTTTATAGAGCTTTGCATTCTTATCGAAGGCGGCGAGGGTACCGATTTATCCGTTCTTGGCGAAAGTCACGAGCCGGAAGAAATATCCGCTATAACAAAAATTATAAAGGATGGTAATACCCTCCCGTATAGTATTGACAGACTGAACGATTATATCAGCAATCTGTTAAAATTCAGAGAAAAAAAGTCACAAAAAGAAGTTAAAGATATGTCTGCATCAGAATTACTTGCTTATGCAAACAAAATGAAGGAAAATAAGTAATCGCAAAAGTAAATATAGATGGTAACTAAAAAACAAAAGCGAAAGGAAAGTAAAAAAACATGGCTGAAAAAAGAATTGAAGAACTTATAAACCACGGCAAGCAGAGTGGCAGACTTACAGCAAAGGAAATAACAGACGCTCTTGAATACGTAAACTATGACGCTGACGAAATTGACAAGCTTTATGAGGATCTCGGAAACAGCAACATAGAAATTATCGATGAGGTTTCTGCAGACGATGAGCTTGATTCAGCTCTTGATTTTACAGACCCCGAGGATTTCGAGGCTTCTCTTTCCGGCGAAGGTCTTGCAATCGACGATCCCGTAAAAATCTACCTTAAGGACATCGGTCGTGTTCCCCTGCTTACTGCAGAGGAAGAAATAGAGCTTGCAACCCGTATGGCACAGGGTGATAAGTATGCAAGAAAACGTCTCAGCGAAGCCAACTTAAGACTCGTTGTAAGTATCGCGAAAAGATACGTAGGCAGAGGCATGCAGTTCCTCGATCTTATTCAGGAAGGTAACCTCGGACTTATAAAGGCAGTAGAAAAATTCGATCACACCAAAGGCTACAAGTTCTCTACGTATGCAACCTGGTGGATAAGACAGGCTATTACACGTTCTATTGCCGATCAGGCCAGAACTATCCGTATTCCTGTTCATATGGTAGAAACCATAACAAAGGTAAAAAAGGTATCGAATCAGCTTCTTCACGAAAACGGTCACGAAGCTACTCCCAAGGAAATTGCAGATAAGCTCGGTCTTCCTGTTGACAGAGTGCGTGAAATAATCAGAATTTCCCAGGACCCCGTTTCTCTTGAAACACCTATCGGTGAAGAGGAAGATAGCCATTTAGGTGATTTCATTCCTGATGAAGACGCTCCCGCACCTGCTGAAGCGGCATCAAGAACGTTACTCAAAGAAGAGCTCGGCAAGATTCTCGGTACTCTTACAGACAGAGAAGAAAAGGTATTAAGACTTCGTTTTGGCCTTGAAGATGGTCGTCCCAGAACACTTGAAGAAGTGGGTAAGGAATTCAACGTTACCCGTGAACGTATAAGACAGATCGAAGCAAAGGCACTCAGAAAGCTCAGACACCCCTCCAGAAGCAAGAAGCTCAAGGATTTTCTTGATAACTGATTAAATTTAAGGATTGATAAGATGCATATAACACTTGAAACAGATTACGCTATCAGAATAGTTGACTTTTTAGCAAAAAATAAGGGTAGATTTGACGCTACTACCATTTCAGAAAACACCAGTGTTCCTTCAAATTTCGCAATGAAGATACTCAGAAAACTGAGCAGTGGAAAAATTGTGACTTCTTATAAGGGTACAAAGGGCGGATACGAGTTAACTGCTGATTTAAACGAATTATCTGTGTATGACGTAGTCGAAACTATGGAAGGAATCTACAGATTCAGCCGTTGCCTTGACGAAGATTATAACTGCACCAGATGTGAAAACGGTCTTCCCTGTACATATCAGCACGCATTCCAGCGAATTTCCGATATGGTCTGTGAAGAACTCAAAAAGCTGAAATTCAGCAAAATGTAATTTAAGCAATAAACAAAGCTATTTCCGAAAAAAGAAATAGCTTTTGTTTTGTCGCCTAGGCAGGATTTACATTACGTATTACCGAAAATATAATGCGACATTACTGTGTTGTTTTTAGCATCGATAAATTTACGTGTAATAATAATAGCTTATTCACTACTTATGGCAAAACTAACACAAATTATATGTAAAGGAAAGAAATATGGAACTGTTTGACCTATACAACGCGGATAGAAAGCCTATTGAAAGAACTATGATAAGAGGACAAAGCCAACCCGAAAACACATTCAGGTTAGTTGTGCATTGCTGTGTTTTTAATTCCGACGGTCGTATGCTTATTCAGCGCCGTCAGGATTTTAAAGAAGGCTGGAGTGGAATGTGGGATATAACCTGCGGTGGTAGTGCTATTTCAGGTGAAAATTCACAGAAAGCTATAGAAAGAGAGCTTTTTGAAGAGTTGGGAATCAAAAATGACTTTTCTGACGTCCGCCCGATTTTAACCATTCATTTTGACAAAGGCTTTGATGACATATATACAGTTAATCGTGATATTGATATAAATGATCTGACACTACAAAAAGAAGAAGTGGCAGAAGTAAAATGGGCAACGGAAGAAGAAATACTGAATATGATAAAGGACGGTATATTCATCCCCTACCACGAGCATCTGATTGGCTTGCTGTTCTTTATGAGAAACAAACGGGGTGCCTTCAAAAATGACTAAAACGTAAGCGGACTTATGATGATTAACTCATAAGTCCGCATATTTTATTAAAACGTGACCTTGTCACAGAAAATTATAAATTATTCGGGTATAATAAAGACAGAAAGCAGACAGGCTTTCTGAATATATAAACTGAAAGGAAGATAAAAATATGTCAGTAATCAAAATAAACGCAAATAATTTCGATGAGATAATTAGTGGCGACAAGCCTGTACTTCTTGATTTCTATGCCGACTGGTGTGGTCCCTGCCGTATGGTATCCCCTATCGTTGAAGAGATAGCAGAGGAAAACCCGCAATATATCGTAGGTAAAATAAACGTAGACGAGGAGCCTGAGCTTGCAGGTAAATTCTATGTATCCAGCATCCCTATGCTTGTAGTTTTAAAAAACGGCGAGATAGCCAATCAGTCTGTAGGTGCAAGACCTAAGGCACAGATATTAGCAATGTTAGAGAGCTAATTTGCGAAGTCTTTTTATATCAAGTATTTTAACTCCCTTGCGGGAAACTTCGGTTATATTCTCGCTCGAAAAATACTTGAGAGTACGGGAAACAACCTCTCTGGCAGAGCCCATATATTTCGCAATCTGCTCATGAGTAAGTTCAATAACGTCAGAACCTGTTCTTGAGTACTCATCAAGAAGGAATATAGCAAGCCTTTTGTCCATGCTCATAAAAAGTATCTGCTGCATTACCCACATAACGTCAGAAAAGCGATTAACGGCAGTTTCAAGGGCAAATATCTTGATATCGGGATTCTTCTCTGATATTTCAGAAAAAGCAGAGCCGCTCACAACGTAGCATTCGCTGTTTTCTTCAGCGTCAATCATAATATCGAAGGTTATAGCCTGAAGAACACAGGATGCGGCAAGCATACACATATCTCCTGGGTGAAGACGATAAAGCGTTACCGCTCTTCCCTCCTCCGACATCATATACACCCTTAAACAACCTTTACGGACAAAGAACACTCCTGAGCATTCCGTTCCATCGTGTATTGTTGTCCCTTTTGGATAAGAAAAGGCGTAAGTATTATTGCAGATATGATCCTTTTCTGCTTCGGTTATTCCCTCCCAGAAAGGAAAGTTCTCTTTAAATACAGGTTCAAACATTGCCCGTGCCATATGCGTTCTCCTTTGAATTAAAGTATATATTTATTTTACTCTTAAAAAAGCGGAATGTCAACATTCAACGGAAGGATATTTTATTTATGAATCATATTTACGACACAATTATAATCGGCGGCGGCCCTGCGGGATATACAGCGGCACTCTATGCCGCAAGAGCGGGTCTTGACAGTCTTTTGCTTGAAAGAATGTCTGCCGGAGGTCAGATGGTGCTTACAGGAGATATTGACAATTATCCCGGGTTTGATGAAGGTATAGACGGCTTTACTCTTGGTATGAAAATGCAGAAGGGTGCAGAGCGCTTTGGTGCAAAAACAGAATACGCAGAGGTTTTATCGGTAGATTTTTCCGATAAAATAAAAAAACTGATAACCACAAACGGTGATTTTTACTCTAAAACAGTAATAATAGCCAGCGGTGCAAACCCAAAAGAGCTCGGCGTTCCAAAGGAGCGGGAGCTTATCGGCAAAGGTATCCATTACTGTGCCCATTGCGACGGCAGATTCTACAAGGATAAAACCGTAGCCGTTATCGGCGGTGGTAATTCTGCGGTATCTGACGCTTTATATCTTTCAAGACTTGCAAAAAAAGTATATCTCATTCATAGAAGAGATAAGTTAAGAGCGGAAAAAATCTATGAAATTCCGCTTTTAGAAGCAGAAAACGTTGAATTCATATGGGATAGTGTAGTAACAGACTTTGTTGCTGAAAGCAGGATAACGGGACTTAATATAGAAAATACTAAAACAAACAAGAAATCCGATATTCAATGTGACGGAGTATTCATCAGTATCGGCAGAAAGCCTGCTACAGACTTTCTTGGTGACTCTGTCGCCCTTGATGAAAATGGATACATTGTGGCTGATGAAACTACAAGGACAAGCGTTGAGGGAGTGTTTGCCGCCGGAGATATCCGCACAAAAGCACTCCGACAGATAATAACCGCCGCATCTGACGGAGCGGTAGCGGTACATTTTGCTGAAGAGTATCTTTCGTTTTGAATTTTGTGACACAGTCACAGATAAATTAAGATAAATATTATATAATAAATATACAATTACAAATCAGGAGGAACATTTATGAACGAAAACAGATTTTATATTTGCGAGCATTGCGGAAACCTTATCGGTATGATTCACGACGCAGGTGTACCTATGATGTGCTGTGGTCAGAAGATGACAGAGCTTATACCGGGTACAGTTGATGCAAGCAAAGAAAAGCACATCCCCGTAGTCAGTGTAAAGAACAATACTGTTGAAGTCACAGTAGGTTCCGTAAATCACCCTATGGTAGAGGAACACAACATTGTCTGGATTTATTTACAGACCGACAGAGGCGGTCAGCGTAAATGTCTGAAGGTCGGCGGTGAGCCTGTAGTAACCTTTGCGCTTTGCGATGAAAAGCCGATAAGCGTATATGCATACTGCAATCTTCACGGACTCTGGAAAACAGACATCAACGGATAAGGGGATAATCAAATGCTTGACACAGGAACTAAAGCTCCCGATTTCACTCTTTTTGATAAAAGCGGAAAGGAAGTCTCTCTTTCGGATTTTCTTGGTAAAAAGGTAGTGCTATACTTTTATCCTAAAGATAACACTCCCGGTTGTACAAGGCAGGCTTGTACCTTTTCAGGACTGTACAAGCAGTTCAAGGAAAAGAACATTGAAGTAATCGGCATAAGCAAGGATAGTGTAGCATCTCATCAGAAATTTGCCGAAAAGCACGGACTTGATTTTATTCTGCTGTCAGACCCCGATCTTATAGCAATAAAGGCTTATGACGTATGGCAGGAGAAAAAGCTATACGGCAAAGTATCAATGGGCGTTGTCCGTACCACCTATATAATCGACGAAAAAGGCTATATCGAAAAGGTTATGCCAAAGGTTAAGCCTGATACAAATGCCGCAGAAATACTTGCAGAGCTATAAAGTAAAACAGGAGAGCATCGTTCTCCTGTTTTTGCTTTATATATCATATTTTTACAGACTGTCGTAGTAAATAACCTCATAATCAGAGCCAAGCTCTTCGCATAGCTTATTATAGGCGTTACGGGATTTTTTCAGAAATTCATCTATCTGACTATTGTCCCACAATAAATCACCGGCCGGATAATCCCAATCCAGCGCCTCATCGTGTTTTTCTATCAGATAATCCAGCTTTTCTTTAAGTTCGTCTGATATGGATAACTGCGACGTAAAAACGGGATAGCAACCAAATTTTTCATACGAATTCTGATTTGCCGACCATAAGCAGACGCCACTACACCAGTCATACATGAATTTAAGACGATACGTAGCTATTTTTTGCTTTAACATTGGTCGCAGAGCTTTGAATTTTTCCTTCCATTCCGTAGAGATGCGGAAGGAATCACATATCTTCTGAACTGCTTTTCCCGTGACGTTGTATTTAAGACAGCATTCCTTCAGCTGCTCATAAACTTTTTCGGGTTCTGTAACCGCAAGCTCGGCAATGAGCCACGCCTGTGCCATCTGTACGGTATAATGCCCGTCATTTTTCAGATTATAGAAAATTCTCTCTGTATGTCCGATACATAGCTTTGAAATAAGCAATACGTATCCCCATCGTCTTATAAAGGGATCCTCCGACACAATATACTGCAGTGTATATTTCATAGCCGTTTCAAAATTGATATCTGACACAAAGCCTATAAGCTGATCTGTATGCCACCAATCAGAAAACAGAAGATTGTTATGAATAAACTCTATTCGCTCTTCTGCTGTTTTCATTTGTTTTAACGCAACGAAGTAATATATTCTGTGTAACTCCTGAAATTCAAGCACGTAAGGACGCAAAGCAGATGAATCTGCCCTATTCTTTACGTATTTATTTATAAGCCTGTCAACGTCAGCGGTTTTATAATTTTCAGGTAAACCGGATATATCCTTCAGTACCTTAGCCTTTGTAAGTTTCATTTCTTCTACTACCCTTTCAGATGCTTACGTTCTCTTTCTCTCGCTTGTAAAATCGGTTTCGTTTTCAACAAGCTCAAGCTCTTCAACTATCTTGTCAGTAACCTTTACTCTTTTAAGTCCTTCCATAAAGGAAACAAGAAAATCTATTTTGTCAGGCGCACCCTGAAGCTCCGCAACCACGTCACCATTTTCAAGATTATCACAATAACCTGTAAGTCCCAGCCTTTTGGCAAGCTCCACTACCTCAAGCCTGAAGCCTACGTTCTGTACTCGACCTGAAAAAGTGATTCTCTGCCTGCATATTTCATCGGAACTGAATTCAGGAAGCTTTGCTCTTTGTGCCTGATTTATAACGTAGTTTTCTTTTAGTCTTTTTAGTTTTATTTTTAAACTCAAAACTCATACCTCGTCCTTTTCGTTTTCTCAATTATAACACTAAACCACCGTAAATGCAACAATACAGATTAATAATTGACTACAAAACAAAGCTGTGGTATAATAACCACAAGTGGTTATTATATATTTATTTCAATTGTCCTCGCAGATTCGCAAATCGGAGATTTGCTTCCTGCGGATTATATAAATATCACCTTACCCGAAAGGAGATTATTATGTTTAACAAGCTCGAAAAACCTATCCCCTTTTCCGACTTACCCGATACGTCTGTGATCGGATACAATGAAAAACCAGAAGGATTTGTAGATATAAACGAATATTCAGACGGCAGAATAAAGGTCAGCATGCAATACTTCGAGGCAGGTCTTAACGGCTCTATTAATAAAGCTCTTGTAAGAAAAGGTGTTGCCGACAGACTGTTAAAGGCTCTTAAGCTACTCCCCGAAGGATACACCTTTGAAATACTGGATGCATGGCGCCCCTACGACGTACAGTTAAGCCTTTTTAACGGGTATTATAATCAGATAAAGGAAGCAAATCCCGATATTCTTTCAAAAGAGGAATTACACAAGAAAAC
>JAFQUH010000012.1 GCA_017408635.1 Ruminiclostridium sp.
TATTCCCCCTTCCCCTTGAGGGGAAGGGGGGTAGGGGGTTAGGGTGTCACCACACCCGAGCGGAGCGACAAATTTCAAATTCTGTTGCACAAATCAGGAAAATGTAGTATAATTTTTTTAAAATATTAAAGAATTTTCGGAATGAAATTAAATTTTACAGGTCTTATATAATGAAGGGAGTGAGAAGGCTATGAAGGATACCGATATTATAGAGCTCTACAATAAGCGTGACGAAACCGCAATAAAAGAAACCGAAACCAAATACGGACGCTTACTTAATAAGATTGCTTATGAAATTTTAGACAGCAGTGAAGACAGCGAGGAATGTGTAAATACTACTTATTTAAAGACCTGGAATGCAATTCCACCTACCGTACCCCAGTCCCTTCGTGCCTTTATCTGCCGCATTGTAAGAAATACCGCACTTTCACTACTCCAAAAGCTCGGCAAACGTAAAAAAGAGGATATATATTATGAGCTTCAGGACGTGATAATGGATGATAATACAACGGAGATGAAAGCAGAGGCAAAGGAGCTTACCACTCTTATAAACGGCTTCCTTGCCTTACAGAAAAAGAGGAATCGTCAGCTTTTCGTACTCAGATATTACTATAATACGTCTATAAAAACCCTTGCAGAGAGCTTTCAGATGGGCGAACAGGCAGTAGCGTCCCAGCTTATGAGAATGAGAGAAAGTCTTCGTGCTTATCTTATCGATAACGGCATTTCTATATAGGAGAACTGATTATGACCGAGAATAATAAAAGGCTTCTGGATGAAGCTATCAGCGGTATAAGTGAAGAATATACCGACGAAGCGGTACAGAAAATAGAAGAGCAATTAAGCAGGGAAGTAAGCGACACCGAGCTTATTGTGACAAACCGTAAGGAAAAGGCAAAATTCCCGTTCCTTGCAGTAGCGGCGGCAATAGTGACTGTTATCGGTATATCCGTATTTGTGGGAGTGATTATATCAAATAACAATCTGTTCACAACCTCGGGCAGTAGTATAACAGAAAACAGCCTTGAATCAGAGATTTATTCTGATGCAGAAGATGACCTTACCATAGAGGAAAAATTCAGAGCTTTAAATCAGGATATGCGCTATGACGAGGTTATCAGCCTACTCGGAGAGCCCTACGAAAGCGGCGGAGAATACGTAAAATACCTTTCCTATAAATTAGACGGCGACAGACTTGCCGTGGTGCAGTTCTTATACGGTGATAATCCCCGTATCGACTACACGTATATAAGCAGTACGATAGCTAACAAAATGGACGATGAGGCGGAATTCATCCTTCACAGAAGAGTATGCAATCACGAGGATGATTATTGCACACACAATTTATACTATTCTGACGTGTTGTGTGATTTTGTAGAAAAAAGCAAGGGATTAAGACATGGAATGAGTATTGACGAGGTGCTGGACGTTCTTGGCGAAACAGAAGATATAGGCGGTGGAGCTACATGCACTTTTGTAACTTACTACCCTGATGAATATCATGCTGTCTTTGTGGAAATGAATCACGGTAACTTTAACGGCGAGAAGCCTGACGGCTGGTGCTGGTTTGATAACGCTTATATCGTAAGCAGGCTGGCACAGGATTCGGAGATTCTGTCTCATTCAACTTATTGCAATCACAGTGAAGGTAAGTGCTATTTTAATAATGATTATACAAGAACAGAAGTTGAACAGCTTAATTTAGATAGAAAGCTTGAAAATCTACAGCTTACTGAAACTGCAACAAAGCAGGACGTATATGATTACGTAGGTGAGCCTGATTCTGTGGAAGAGCTTGACGAGGATATAACACGGCTTATATATAATTATGATGATGAAAAAATCGGTTATATCTGTTTTTATAACAGCATAGGTACGTCACCGATACTTGATTGCTCCTATACTTATAATTTTAAGGAAAATGATATAGTTTATATTACAGATATAAGTAAAAGCTGTCTTTTAAAGACTTACTTTGATTTGTATCGTGAAAACGATGAATAAAAAGGCAATAAATAAACTGATAACAATTTAACTAATCGGAGACAGATATGAAAAAATTTTTGACTTCAGTTATTCTGCTAATATCAGCGGTAATGTTATGTACCGCTGTTGCAGGTGCAGAAACCTACGTAGATTACGGAGATTATCAATATAAAATCAAAAGAGATGGAACAATAGCAATTACAGACTATAGAGGAAGCGCCACCGAGCTTGAAATTCCCGCTGAAATTGATGGTATGAAGGTGACAGAAGTAGAGGGATATGGATTTCACGAGTGTAAAACTCTTGTATCTGTAACTATACCTTACGGTGTAAAAAAATTAGGAACAGGGGCTTTCAATGAATGTACGTCACTTGAAAATATAAGCATTCCTGATTCTGTAACAGTTATTGGAAACGATGCCTTTGTAGATTGTATATCTCTTCGAACAATCAGGCTTCCTGAAAGCCTTCAGTATATTGGAAGCTATGCTTTCTATGGATGTCGGTTAGAATCTGTATATATACCCGATATAAATCTCGATATAGAGGGTGAGGCCTTTTCAAAGGGTGCATATTTCATATGCGGCAGAAGATCAGCGGCAGAAAGATATGCGAAGGTCTATGGACTGAGCTACGAATATTTTTCCGGTGAAAAGCCTGATAATATAGTATCGCAGGAAATGGGAGGCTATCGCTACGAAGTACTGGCAGATAATACAGTATCGGTTATCGGATATCTTGGTAAGGATGAAAGAGTAATCGTACCCGAAAAAATGAATGGTATGACGGTGGTAAAAATAGCGGATAACGCTTTTTCAGGGACAGGTGTAAAAAGTGTAACTGTTCCTGACAGCGTACAGTATATAGGACGTTCGTTTGCCGACTGCGATAAGCTGGAAGAAATAATCCTCCCCGAAACTCTTACCGAATTATATGCATATGCATTTGAAGACTGCACGTCTTTAAAAAGAATCCGTCTGCCGAAAAATCTGTCAGCGTCAGCTATCGGTATCGTCGATATAAACAACACTATCCAGAGCCCCTTTAATAATTGCACAAGTCTTGAAGCTATCGAGGTGGATAAAGAAAATAGCGAGCTTTACAGTATAGACGGCGTTCTGTTTTCAAAGGTGGATAACCGACTTATGATTTACCCTGCGGGAAAGACCGATTCCGTATATGAAATACCCGAGGGTACGAAAATCATAGGAGATTTGTCTACCGAAGGCTATGCGGTATTTCAGGGTAACTCTTATCTTGAAAGAATAATAGTGCCGCAAAGCGTGACCGAAATAGGCAGACGTGCCTTTTCAAATATAGAAAATAAGGTATACGTTGAGTTCCCGGGCGAAGATTACAGTGCAGAACTGAATGCACTTGCCTTTGATAACAGTCCCGGGGTTATTATAAAATGTGCAAAGGGTTCATCAATTCATGATTATGCGGCAACAAACGAAGTTAATTTCGAGCTTTACGGCGGATATTCACCCGATAGTCAGTCTGCACAGGTGCTTTTGCCGATAATATTTATAGTTGTTATTCCCGTGTTGTTGATAGCCACCGTAATTGTAATTGCAATCCTGTTTATAAAGAAAAAGAAATCATAATAATTAAAGGCTGATCTATCGTTTAGGATAGGTCAGCCTTGATTTTTATTACCCCTTCGCCTTCTTATTAAGCCTCATAAAGAATACCGTCATAAGAGCGAGTATTATTACAAGAAACACAGGAAAAAGGTGTATGCTTATATTATCCGCCAAAAATCCGAAAAGCACGGGCATAACGGTAATACCTATATAGGCGCTTGCCATCTGTACGCCGATAATCGCCTGGGAGGTATCGGCACCAAATCTTGCGGGCGTTGAATGTATAATACACGGGTATATAGGAGCGCATCCGAGACCAATAAGCGAAAGTCCGATAACTGCACCGATTATTCCGAAGGGAAGGATAAGTGCGATTATACCAGCCGCTATTACAGAGCATCCGATATATACCATTTTGTTATCACCTAATCTGTCAGCAATGAAACCATTCAGGAATCTGCCGCCCGTGATTCCAAGATAGAATACCGCACCAAAGCCTGCCGCCGTTTCAGCGGCTACGCCCTTTGTAAGAACTATGTAGCTTACCGCCCATAGCCCTGCGGTGGATTCAAGTGCGCAGTAGCAGAAGAAGGTCATCATAACCTCCTTTACGCCCCTTATCGAAACGGTACGTTTTAAGCCTAACGGCTTTGTATCACTTTTTTCCACTTCGACTACACTTTGCTGTGCTTTCATTTTCCACAAGGGAAGGGAGATAAACAGTAAAACCGACAGTACCGCTTGTATAATAAATACGGTAAGATATCCCATAGACCAGCTATGTCCGTTTGTGAGGAAGTAGGACAGTATATAAGGTCCTGCTGAACATCCCACACCCCAGAAGCAATGAAGCCAGCTCATCTGACGGCTCTTGTAGTGGACCGCCACGAAATTATTGAGTGCGGCATCAACACTTCCCGCACCAAATCCGTAAGGAATACCCACAAGACACAGATGCCAGAACTGATTGCTTTGTGAGAACAGGAAAAGCGCCAATGCCGTAGTACCTACGCTTATTGCGGTAAGCAATCCCGTACCCAGCTTTTTTACCAGTCTTTCGCAAAGCAGGGCAGATATTACCGTCATAGCGGAAATAATCATACTGATTATCCCTGCAAAAGAAATAGGGACGTCAAGTCCCTTGTACATTTCAGGCCAGGCGCTACCCAGCAGTCCGTCGGGCAGACCAAGACTGATAAATGAAATATAAATTATTACAATGAGTAGGTGTATCATTTGTCGGGAAGTCCTTTTAAATCTGTTCTTCTTACCTTGTCACGCACCTTTAAAACAAAGGAGGGAGTAACTGATAATTCGTCTATTCCCATCCTTAAGAATTTTTCTGTGAGTGACGTATCTGCCGCCAGCTCCCCGCAGATACCAACCCATATGCCGTTATCGTGAGCGGATTTTACGGTATATTCAATAAGTCTTAAAATTGCGGTATTCTCCGTGTCGGAGTATTTATCAAGATAAGGATTCTGTCTGTCGCAGGCAGTAGTATACTGGGTAAGATCGTTTGTGCCGATGCTGAAAAAGTCGCAGTGCCTTGCAAGCTCATCACTTATTACAGCGGCGGCGGGAGTTTCTATCATAATACCGATCTCGGTATTTTTATCATAGGGAATATTTTTTTCATCAAGCTCATTTTTAACCTTATCGCATATTCTCTTTGCTTCGATAAGCTCGTTTACGCTTGATATCATCGGGAACATAATTGCAAGATTGCCGTATACCGACGCTCTGAATAAGGCTCTTAACTGCGTTTTGAATATCTCGGGGCGTGCAAGACAGAGTCTTATTGCACGAAGTCCTAAAGCGGGATTTTCTTCCTTTGGTATATCGAGATATCCGGAGCTTTTATCCGAGCCTATATCAAGAGTACGGATGATGACCTTTTTATCGCCCATCTCGGACAGTACCTGTCTGTATATATCAAACTGCTCCTCTTCTGTAGGATAGGAGCTTCTGTCAAGATAGATAAATTCGCTTCTGAAAAGCCCGATACCGCCTGCGTCGTATAGCAGGGCATTCTTTACGTTTTCAGGGCTTCCTATATTGGCGAAAATATCAATTTTTGTACCGTCGATAGTTTTATTTTCCTTGCCTCTGTTTTCTTCGATAAGGGATTTTTCTATACTCTGCGCCTGTTGTTTTTCCTTCATAGCGATAAGAGTTTCCTTATCGGGAGCAATAACAAGCTCTCCCGTGCCGCCGTCAACGATAGCGGCGTCACCGTTTTTTACAGCACTTAAAAAATCCCCTCCCATACCGATTATGGCGGGTATACCCATACTTCTTGCAAGTATCGCCGTATGGGAATTTACCGAGCCGTAGGCGGTAACAAAGGCGGCTATCTTACTTTTATCAAAGGACATAGTTTCGCTGGGGGATAAATCCTCGGCACAGATTATGAGATTGTCACCCGAGTCGGTATTTTCCGTAGCCTCTCCTTTAAGGCAGGAGATGATTCTGTCAGAAATATCCCTTATATCAGCGGCTCTTTCTCTCATATATTCGTCTTCCATACCTGAAAAGGCGTCGGCAAAGCTCTTGCCTGCCTCGGCTACCGAATATTCAGCGGAAAAGCCCTCCTCTATCATATCCCTGATAGCGTCGTTATAGTCCTCGTCGTCAATCATCATAAGATGAATGTCGAATATCTGCGCAGACTCCTCACCTGCGTCGGCGAGTGCCTTTTCATATATTTTCTGAAGCTGTGCTATAGCCTCGTTTTTTGCTTTTTCAAGGCGTGATATTTCTTCGTTCTTGTCATCGGCTTTAAGTCGGGTAGTATCTGTATAGCTCTTTTGCAGTACCGATATCTTGCCGATGGCTACCGCAGAATATACGCCCCTTCCGATAAATTTCAACATAGCTTTTCCTTTACTTATCAGAGATTTTCGCTGAAGAAATTCTTCATAGCGGTATATACTGCTTCCTCGTCACCGCCGTTTATGGTTATAGTTACGGTATCGCCTTTTTTAACGCACATACCCATAATAGCCATAAGTCTTGTGCAGGAAACTGTCTTATCGCCTTTTGTAATGGTTATTTCACTGTCATAGTTTTTTGCCTCCTTGACAAGAAGTCCCGCAGGTCTTGCATGGAGTCCCATCTCATCGGTTATTACGTACTGAAAGCTCTTCATAAAGGGTACCGTCCTTTCCTTATTTCTAATTCTATTATACTATTATTTTGTTCATTGTGCAAGTGTAATTTATGCATTTTCCGTTTTAAGAATAATACCGTAATGATCTGATATCACAGGAAAATTTTCACCACCAAAAATAACCCTGTGACTTTTTATTTTCTGTGGCTTACTGCTCCATATCTGATCTATTCTCATACCGCCCGTGGTATTCTTTATTCTGTCCTGCCACCCGTCAATTATTCTGTCAACGGTAACGCCGTTATCCTTCACTTTTGCATTTATATAGCTATCGTAAAAGCCTGACGCTGATACAAGACTATAGCCTTCTCCTGTAATTTCCGCAGGATTATTGAAATCTCCCATAAGCCACACGTTTTTATATTTTCTGATATTTTCTATAGTTTTAAGCCATTGAGAGGCAAAGCTGTCCTTGTCTTTCCACCAGCCGTAATGAACGGAAAAGAAAATTTCGTCGGGATAGTCCTTTGTCCGTACTCCGAGAATTTTTCTTGTCCGCCAGTCGTTATAGTTATCTTCAACGCTTACGGTAAAGCAGACCGCCTCGGTTATCCTGCTTTTTGAAAGCACCGCTATACCCTCGTCAAAAACGTCATAGCCCTTTTTGATATTCTTATAGCTCCAGTAATATTCTATCCCGATTTCAGCAAGCATATTTATTACGCAAAGAGCGTGGTTGTCACTTTTTACTACCGTCTTGTCATCAGGGGGAGTAAAGCGGGGAGGATTTTTCACTTCCGCTTTTCCTGCACTCTGATTGACCTCCTGAAGAGCGATTATATCAGGCTTTATATCCGCTATAGCCTTTACGAAGGCGCATAGCTTTTCTCTGTAATTTTCTTCTGCGTGGCTATGGGTGTTAAGAGTCAGCAGTACCATATTTTCTCCTTACAGAATATCGTTTATATCAGATTTTAAGACGTCCGCTTCAGGACCGAATATAGCCTGGATTCCGCCGTCCTTTTTAATAAGACCTAATGCGCCGAGCCTTTTCCATTCTGATTCCTCCGCTACGATATCAGAGTTTATTACCGATACACGAAGCCTTGTCATACAGGCGTCAACGTCGGTTATATTTTCTCTTCCGCCAAGTAATGCGATTATCCTTTCCGCCTTACTGTCCTTGTCTGTAACTGTAACGGAAGAATTATCAGAGCCTTCCGTTGCACCTTCGCTGTTTACGTCAAGGGTATAGTTTCCCAGTCTGCCGGGAGTGGCATAGCGGAATTTTCCTATCATAAAATAGGATACGAAATACCCGATAATAAGGAATGCTATAGTCGTAATTACAAAGTTTATAATATCTCCCGTAAGACCTGCCTCTATCGACATCGGAAGTCTTGTAAGAAGCTCTATACTACCGAAGGAATGAAGCCTTAAATCTATTACTCCCGACATGGCAAAGGCAATACCCTGAAGCACCGCATAAACGATATAAAGGGGTAAGGCACAGAACATGAACATAAATTCTATAGGCTCTGTCACACCCGTCAGAAATACTGCAAGGGCAGTCGAAATATAGATAGAGCGGTATTTTTTTCTCTTGTCCTTGTCAACTCTTCTGTACATTCCCAGTCCCACGCCGAGAAGAAGTCCCATAGAGCCTATCATCTGTCCTACCTTGAATCTTGCGGGAGTTACGGTAGCCAGCAGATTTTCGTAGGCGGCGGTATCACCCAGCGCCTTGAAATTTACAAGGTCAGTTACCCAGGCAAGCCACAAGGGATCCTGACCGAAAACCGTCTGACCTGCATTTACACCCGTACCGATAATATAGCTACCACCAAAGCTGGTATAGTTCATAGGGATAGTCAGCATATGGTGAAGTCCGAAGGGGAGGAGAAGTCTTTCAAGCGTGCCGTAGATAAAGGGCGCAAGCAGGGGAGAGCTTTCGGCAGAGGAGGCAATCCATACGCCGAAGGCGTTTATTCCCGACTGTACAAGAGGCCACACTATAGCAAGTATCAGAGAAGCCACTACCGACCACAGAATAACAACAAGTGGTACAAAGCGTTTGCCGTTAAAAAAGGCAAGGGCGTTGGGAAGCCCCCTGAAATTGTAGAATCTGTTATATATCGCACCACCTAAAAAGCCTGAAATGATACCTACGAATACGCCCATATTAAGAGCAGGCGCACCGAGTACCGAGGTGAAATATCCCTCTACCGCCATTTCCTGACCAAAGAAGGAATATACTATAGCCTCGGGATTTCCCAGCATATCGTTAGTAACACCGAAGACTGCACCGGTTATACTGTTTATCAGTATAAAGCATAACAGAGCGGCAAAGGCACCGCCCGCCTTGTCCTTTGCCCAGCTGCCGCCGATGGCTACCGCAAACAGTATATGGAGATTACTGATAATTGTCCAGCCGATACTCTCCATAACGCTGCCTATAGTGTTTATGATTGCGGTATCACCGCCTGCCATCATTATGAGCTTTCCTATACTTATCATAAGTCCTGCGGCAGGCATTACCGCAATAACCACCATAAGCACCTTGCCGAGCTTCTGTAGGAACTCAAAATTTATTATTGATTTTTTCTTTTCTTTTTTATTGGGATTTTCTTTTGCTATACTATTATTTTCTTCTCCGTTATCCGATTTTGCTTTTCTGACTGAGATAAGCGTGTCACCCTGCTTCATATTACCCGTAGCCGCTTCGATCTCATATTCTTCCGCATCCTCGCAGATTATAACGGGAGTGGTTACGTCAAGCCCTGCCGCTTTGATAAAATCAATATCCGCCACTGCCACAAGCTGACCTTTTTCCACTCTGTCACCAACGTTTACTTTGAGTTTAAAGCCGACGCCCTTCAGGGAAACCGTATCAAGTCCGAAATGGACAAGCACCGATATTCCACTGTCCGTTTCAAAGCCTATTGCGTGTTTTGTTTCTGCAATTGACGATATAACTCCGTCTACGGGACTACAGATATTGCCATCCGCAGGGATGATAGCACATCCGTCACCAAGTATCCTGTCCCTGAATACGTCGTCCTTTACTTCATCAAGTGATATTGCAACGCCGTTAATAGGGGTCGCTATCTTTAAAATTTCTGTTTTATCCATAAAAGCTCCTTTTTAGTTTTAAGTAGTTACAAAAATAAGTATTTGCCGAATGTCAGGATTTATTATTTTTTGTAGCAGAAATAAAAAGGAAAATGCTTGAAATTGAAAAAGAAAAGGTATATAATTGAATAAAGACATAATTTTACAAAGGGGTGTTTTTATGATTAATACCATTACCATTGCCACATATATCGGCGTTGCCGTGATTTGCGCAATAATATTCGGAATATACGGATATAAGAAAGGCTGGAAGGGTGGACTTTCCGTATTCGGAATATCACTTACGGCAACTATCTTTGCCTATATTTCAGCGCCTGCCGTTTCGGGTATGGTGGGAGATATGTCACTCATAACAGACCTTACCGAAAAGGGCTATACGGCGGCAGAAGGTATAGGACTGGGAAAGCGGCAGTTATCGGTAGTTCTTGAGAAAAGCATTGATAAGGTGCTTGAAATCCCCGTGGCTCTTATCCTTTTTATAATATTCTTTATAATATTTGCAGTTGCCGCCTTTATTATAAGAAAGGTAATGAAGTGCAGTAAGGGTAAGGATGATTTGAAATCTAAAATTATCGGTCTTTCGCTGGCGGCGGTTTCTATTCCTCTCGTGCTTTTATTTACCTTCCTTGTGGGTAAGATAAATATTTTTGAGGAAACAAAAAGAGCTGATACCGTTATGGAGCTTACAGGCAAGTCGGAAAATCAGCTGATTGAAGAAATATTACATAATAACAGCACCTATACCGATATCTTTTTTGAAACAAAGGTTATAGACGCTGACGAAAAAACAAGGCTTTATCTTATAAATGACGTTATAAACGGAGCGGTAAGAAAAATCGACGATAATCTTTTTTACGAGCTTTACGACTTTCCTGGGTATGAAACAAGAACAGCGCTTAATACCGATCTTACCACCATCGACGAGCTTTACGGTATAGCGGTTGATAACAAGCTGCTGGAGGAGGGAAGCCTTCTTCAGAAGGTGTTTGAGATTCAGGATAAAAAGATGGTAGTGGATAAGATATATTCGCTGAAATTCAGGGATATCCTGCTTCGCTACATACTCACGATTTCGGTAAGAAGAGTTATTTCCGATGAAAACTATATCTACCCTGCCGATATATCCTTTGACGGCACGGAAGAAGAGATCCTGATGATACTTGATATAGCACAGAAGGTACAGTCGGGCGAAATGTCAAAGATAGAAGCGGCAAAGCAGCTTGTAAAATCACCTCTTGTGCCGAGGGACGTTATTTCGACCGTTATAGAAGAAAATATCAGTAAGGTCGTAGGCGAAAATCTGGCGGACAAGGTAACGAAATATATCGAAAAGCATCATATTCTTGAAAAGATTGCCGATAGCGAGCTACCCGTAGAGGAGGTAGTAGAATTCATCGAAGGTCTGCAGGGCGGAAAGATTCTTGATGAAGTAAAGCTGGAGGAACTGAAGGAATACGTTGAAAACAGCGGTATACTTGACGACGCAGGACAAGGAAATTCCTCTGATATTCAGATAGACCAGGATGTCCTTGACGCTATAAAGGATAATGATTTTTCGGATATATCCATTGACGAAATACTTGAACATCTGGGCGCTTTACAGTAAAAATAACCCCGTTGCTACTTTTGTAGCAACGGGGTTTATCTTACTCTCCTATAGCAAGCTCAAAATCTCCCGAAAAGAGAATTTTTGCAAGCTCTGCCGTGGTTTTAACTCTGGTTTTTAAAAGCACGCCGTTGGCATTTTCAAAATTCACTCCGTGCATATCACTACCTGCAATGAGGATTGTACCTGAATTTCCGAAAATGCGCTGTGCCTTTTCGTTGTCCTCAGGCTGATTGCAGTAATTATGCACCTCTACGCCGTCGACATATTTTAAATCAGGCACTTCATTCGGATCCTTTATGTAGTTTCTGTTGCGGAAGGGGTGTGCATAGGCTACAAAGCCGCCTGCCTGCCTTATCTCCTTTGACCATAGCTCTAAATTTTCCTCTATCAGAAAAGGTCTTTCGGCTATAAATTCAGGCTCTACACCGTATATAAGTATCTCTCTGCCACCGCCGTAGCCCTGCTCTATACCGAATAAAAGATCGAAGTCCAGCTCCTTTGCAGTCTTCTGTCCCTCGTAATAGGCTCTTGCATATTCCATAACAAAATCCTTCCAGGGCAGTTTTCTGTCTACCGACGTGTTGCCACAGTAGAAATGATTTGTCACTACCATACCCGTATAGCCAAGACTTTTATATTTTTTTATCATATCGTGGACTGTATCCACACCGCAGGCACTGCCTTCCTTGGTGTGCATATGAAGCTCGTATTTGTACATATTCCTTTTTCACCTTTCGTATATCCCTTTTTTTAAAATTGTATCATATTTCCCTCTTAAAATCAAGGTTTTTTGGTCGAAGAGACAAAAAATTGACCAGTGGGTGAAACAGAACGGGACAAGCAGAAATTCGGAAGTCGAATGAGGTGATCGGATTATAGATCTAGTTATTCGTTTTTGCAGACATTATGCCTTAGAATAAAGGTAGAAAAAGCCGCAATTTTATGCTATAATATTTCTTAGAGTATTTTCAGGCGAGGTTATAGAAGCATCGGCCCACCCGATAACTGAACTCGGATTATTATGAAAGCCTGTAACTTTGAAAAAAAGTTATGTGCTTTTGTGGTTATTTATAAGGAACTTCATGGTTATTAGTCGTATAATAAGTGAAGGAGCAGAAGAGCCCCCCGTGAATAGGAGGAACTTATATGGATAACGGCGCAAGTAGCTACCGCCGTTTCCTTGATGGTGATGAAAGTGCCTTTAACGATATAATGAAGGAGTTGTTTCGCAGTCTTGTATTCTTCATTGACGGTTATGTGCATGACGTCCACGCAGCCGAAGATATTGCGATAGATGCCTTTTCAGATCTTGTCGTACATAGACATCGGTACAACTTCAAGGTGACCTTGAAGACATATCTTTTTATGATTGGCAGAAGCCGTGCTCTTGATTATATCA
>JAFQUH010000159.1 GCA_017408635.1 Ruminiclostridium sp.
GTAAGCAAAAATGCTTTAGGGAAGCCGTTTTCGGCTTCCCTAAACTTTTGTATTAATGTTTTGTATGCTCGCAAGATAAGTACAGAATTTTACGCATTTTTGCGGTGCGTGAGTTTGTCTTCAGTCTGAATCCCCCTCGCAAGAGGGGGATTCATTTGTAATTATAACGTATCAGCGGAAATAGTAGAAGAATCAGAAACAACCTTTACGTTGTTAACCGTCTTGTATGCCTTTACAGTAACCTTATATGCCTTACCGCTTTCAAGCTCTGTAATCTTGTGAGATACTGCATTTGGGGAAGTAAGAGTCTTTACACACTTCCAGCTTGTGCCGTCGTAGATATATACCATATATCCGTCTGCATCGGCATTCTTATCCCATCTTACAGAGATGAAATCCGTACCTCTGTTTGTCATACGGAGGTTTGCAACCTTTTCAGGAGCGGGAATTCCCGCAATCGCTGAGCTGTAGGTGCTGTAGATGGTGAGAGAGCCGTTTGTAGCGTAGCTCTTGATTCTGAATTTGTAGGTAGTACCGAGAGTAAGACCTGTAGCCTTATAGGAGGTCGTAGCATTGGAGGTGATCTTTGCAAGCTGAGTCCACTTGCCGTCCTTGTAGATGTCAAGCACGTAGCCGTTGGCAGAAGAAGTCTTATTCCAGCTTACCGTGAGAGCGTCAGGCTGTGAAGAAGAAATCTTTAAACCTGAAACCATTGCAGGTGCAGTATAAGCGGGAGCAGAGCCGGTGTACTTGCCGTAGCAGGTGCCGTTTGCATCTACCTTATAGGCTACCATTCTGTAGCGGTGGAAGGAGTTTGCTTCAAGACCTGTAATCTTATAGGATACAGTAGCACCGTTTCTGATATTTGTTACGTTGGTCCATACGCCGTTTATCTGCTCCTGGATGATATAGCCTGATGCACCTGCGTTCTTTGTCCAGGTGATAGTCAGGTAATCACTGCCTCTGCCGGTAATAGCAAAGCCCTGAGTCTGTGCAGGAGCAGTTGAAATAGCCGTCGCACTTGTAAAACTGCCGTAGTAATTTGTATCGTTTGCGGTTACGTATGCAACCATTCTGAACTTGTAGCTTGTATTTGCCGCAAGACCTGTTATCTGATAACTTGTAACTGTGTTATCCTTGATATTGGTAACGTTTGTCCATGCGTCATTTTTCATCTGCTGGATGATATATCCGTCGGCAGAATCATTCTTATCCCAGGTGAGTGTTATACTGTTGTAGTTGCGGGATTTGAGCGCAAAGCCTGTCATAGCAGAGGGAAGAGTGGGTTCTTCGGGCTCTTCTGCCGCCTTTTCTGTAACGTAGGATAAGGAAAGAGCTGTTATAGAACCATCCGTTGCACCTATATATACACAGTCAAGGTAGGTGGCAAAATCTTCGCCGAATGCGGCTACACAGTCGGCATAAGAGAATTTTGCGTAATAGTTGCTTCCTGCCATACCTGATTCGCTGAAGCATATCTTTGCCCATTCAGTACCACCTGACCAGCTCTGCATGATAAGCTCGATTTTTCCGATATCACCGGTATATTCTACGTAGAAATATCCGTCTTCTGTGATTATTGCAGGATTTAACGTGCCGCCGTTGTTCTTGATGGTCATTACAGAGGTAGCCTGAGCCCATGCGTCTGCAGAAGCGCTACCTGTGAAAAGGACCGTACTGTCTGTAGTTACGTTATTATCGTCGTTATTGTCATCGTCGCCGTTTCCGTTGTCACCCGAAGGTGCGTTTCCGTAGCAGGCAACCATAGCGTCTACTACGTCCTTGTCGTACCAGGTGAGTGCAAGACGGTTTAAGTAGCCGTGCTGTTCACCAAGATTGCTTGAGCCTGAATATACGTTGTTATCCCAGAGCATAACGGGTATGCCAAGAGAAGCTGATTTACCCATATAGTAGTTTACCCACTTCAGACGCTCTGAAGCATTGTTCTTGTTGGATGCGCTGGCTTCACCGATAACAACGGGGATGTTCTTATCAAGAAAGCTGGATTTAAGAGTGTTGAAAAGATAATCAACTTCAGACTTCAGATCATCGGAGAATACCGAAGTACCGCTGGCGTTAAGTGCGAAGTTATAAGGAGTATATGCGTGTACAGAAACGATAAGTCTGTTCTGTGCAGTATCTGTGGGAAGCGTGTAATTCGGTGTTGTACATCCGTCTATAGAAGCACCATAGCCGGGAATCATAATGCATCTGTCCGCATTGTTTCCGCCTGACGTTCTGATTACGTCAACTGCCGCCTGATTCATCTGGTTGATAATGCTTATAGCTTCCGCAACGCTTGCACCGGGGCTATTTACAGGGAACCACCATTCATCGTCTGTGCCGACGAGTCTTGGCTCGTTGAGAGTTTCAAAAATCAGGTGCTGATCATAATCCTTGAAGGTTTCGGAAATCTGTGTCCATATTGCCTTTACGAATTTGATTGACTGATCCTTGTAGGTTTCACTTGGATAGAAGAATCGGTCGTCACCGCTTCTGATATCATTGTCGTGGTGAATATTCAGGATAACGTACATACCGTTGTCGATAGCATAGTCAACGATAGTCTTTACTCTTGCCATCCACTGTGAATCGATAACGTAGCCTGAAGCACTGTTAGTCATATGACTGCCCCAGGAAACGGGGAGTCGCATAGTGTTGAAGCCCTGCGCCTTTACAGCGTCGATCATAGCCTTTGTTGTTTTGGGGTTGCCCCATGAGGTTTCCGATTCGAGAGTTCCGTTGCCGCCGGTAGCGTCAAGAGTGTTACCGAGATTCCAGCCAAGGTCAAGCTCTGTCATCAGCTCCATTGCGGTTTTTCCCGTCAGAGCTTCTGCTGAAGCGGGTAAAGGCATACTGCATACAAGAAGTAGCGTAAACAGTACCGCCATAACAGCAGAGGTTACGGAAATTGCTTTTCTTGTTCTTGTCATAAAAAATTCCTTTCTGTCAGTTTATTATCTGAATTAAAATATCACCGATCTCATCAAGGGGAGCTTGTATTGATACTCCGCCTTCTTCATAGGCTACGGCAGGCATGCCGTATACGACACAGGTTTCCTTATTCTGTCCTATCGTAAAGGAGCCTGCGTCACGCATTGCCTTAAGTCCTCTTGCACCGTCCCTGCCCATACCTGTCAGTATAACACCGAGTGCTTCTTCGTCGGCTATCTTTGATACCGAATCAAAAAGCACGTCTACGGAAGGACAATGGCCTGATACCTTTTCGCCTGGCTGACTTTTTATATAGTAGCCGAGAGCATCCTTATACACTCTCATCTGCTTTGCACCGTGGGCGAGGATTATAAGTCCTTCACGGAGTCTGTCACCATCTTCAGCCTCCTTGGCGTCCATTATACAGATGCGGTTCAGCCTTTCGGCATACATCTGGGTAAAGCCTTCGGGCATATGCTGAACGATAACCACGGGAGGTGTATTGGCGGGTAGCTTCTGGACTACCTCTATTATTGCATCCGTGCCGCCGGTACTCGCTCCTATAGCAATCAGCTTTATATCCCTTTGCTTTATATCATCGGGAATGCTGACGCTTACTTTATTTTTGGGAGGCTTTTCAGCCGCCGTAGGTGTTTCGGCTTGCTGCGGCTTTACGGGAGCAGGTTTTGGTATTACCTTCGGCTTCTGCTGAAGCTGTGCAGATTTTTCCGCATTGTTTCTTATACCGTCAAGAGTCTGAAGCAAGGTCTTTTTAAAGCGTTCAAGACCTTCTACTCCGCTGTCGGCATTCTTTATGGCGGTATACACCTTGTAGGCAGAGGGGTTTGCTACCGCATCCTTATTTCCGGTGACGAGAATCACAGGTCGTGCGATATCGGGTACGGAGAAATTCTTATCAATAATGAATTCGCTCAGTACTATACAGTCGCACTTCGATGCGTCAATATCCTCTTTCTTGCAGGTGATGGCTACCATATTCATATCACTGCGGTTTATGATATCTGTAATTATGTGATTTATAGCGGGACTTGAACCGGTTACCACGGCTTTGAGTGTTCCGTTCTTATTACTCATATTATTACCTTTTTATATACATATTTCCGCTACGTAGGTAGCGGAAATATTATTTCAGATTATAGCGGTTTTCTGTATATCGCAGGCTTTATGTATTCGTAGTTGGTTGTATCTCTCGGAATACTTTCTGCGTGACCTATAAATAGATATCCGCCGGGACGAAGCACGTCATAGAAGCGTTTTACCAGCTCTATCTTGGTTTCCATCTCAAAATAGATCATAACGTTACGACAGAAGATAAGATCAAAGGGAGCTTTTCTGAAGGGGATGTCTTCCATAAGGTTGAAGGTACGGAAGATAACCTCGTCACGAAGAGCCTTCTTTACCTTGTATTTATCATCTTCGTATTTGTCGAAATATTTTACTTTCCACGCGTCAGGAAGATCCTGCATACCCGATGCGGCATAAACACCCTCCTGTGCGCTGGATAGAATTTTAAGGGAAATGTCGGTAGCAAGGATTCTTGTATCCCAGTCCTTTTTTTCTGCCCCTAAATATTCGCTTATGTGCATGGCGGTCGTATAGGCTTCTTCACCGCTGGAACAACCTGCACTCCATATTCTCATGGATTTTGTCTTGTTTACTTCCTTTATGAAGGGGAGTACCGTCGACGTCAGGAAATTATAATGCTCAGGCTCTCTCATAAAATAGGTATGATTGGTAGTGAGCTTTATTATCAGCTTGTCGATTTCCTTTCCCGTCACGTCGGAAAAGCACATATCCATATAATCGTTGTAATTGCTATAACCAAGCTCTACAAGAGAGTTACTGAGTCTTCCCTCAACAAGCGCTCTCTTATGAGTAAGGTTTATACCGTAATTGTCACGCATATAGGTGACAAGACGTTCAAATTCCTTGTCATTTATCTTTAGCAAGATTCCACCCGCTTTCTGAAACTCAGATGTCTTCACGGATCTGGTCGTCGATGAGCTTCTCTACGTCGAGTACCAGCTTGATTCCGTCATCCATTTCAAGAATGAACTTGATGAACTTACTCTGGTTGATATTATTCAGTTCAGGTGTCTTTGAAATATGCTTTTCCGCTACTGATGTAACGTCAGCTACGCTGTCAACGATAAGACCTACAGAGGTATCACCCGTTGATACGTGGATTACGCAGGTGCGGTCTGTGAAGGGGATTTCAGGCTTACCGAATCTGCTTCTGATATTTACTACGGGTACTATCTTGCTTCGTACGTTGATGATACCCTTGATATATTCGGGAACACCGGGTACTGCCGTGATGGGAGATACCTCAATGATTTCAACTACGTAGGGAATCTCGATACCATACACCTGCTCGCCTATATTGAAGGTAAGTACCTTGGTTATCTCCTGATTGGAGGCGTCCTTTTTAGCAGCTTCGATTTCTGACTGACTGCTTAAAAGTGCCTGAAGTTTTTCGTTATAGTTTACTGTTGCCACAGTATTATCCTCCTGATTTTAGATTTTGTAAAAAGTCGTTTATCAGCCGTTGATAAGTGAGTTTACGTCTATAATAAGTGAAATAGTACCATCACCCATTACAGTACATCCTGACAGACCCTCTGCCTTGATATTGTACTGGCTTAAATACTTGGGGAAGGGCTTTACTACTACAGGCTGCTCACCGATAAGTCTGTCTGCGAATATACATACCGACTTGTCGTCAACCTCTACAAGAAGGAGAATACCTTCGTTAAGGTCTGTAACGTCTGTAGGCATCTTGAATTTTTCGTGGAGTCTTAAGATAGGATAGCAGATGCCTCTTATCATTATCATTTCACCCTGCTGGGTGTCGTTTATCAGCTTGTTGTTGCCGACCATAAGGCTTTCCTTGATGGAGGAGATCGGTACTGTGAAGATCGTAGAGCCAACCTTCAGCTTCATACCTTCAACGATAGCAAGTGTCAGCGGAATCTTGATGATAAAGCTTGTACCCTTGCCCTCTTCACTGTCAACGGCGAGCGTACCGCCTATCTGCTCGATATTGGACTTTACAACGTCCATACCAACGCCACGGCCACTGTATTCAGTAACCTGCTCGTTGGTGGAGAAGCCGGGCAGAAGGATCATATTCTGGATTTCCTTGGTTGTATATTCGCTTTCGGGCTTCTTGAGCATACCGTTCTTGATAGCCTTTGCGAGTACCTTTTCACAGTTGATACCCTTACCGTCGTCGCTTACCGTAATGATAACCTCGTTGGAGGAGTGCTTTGCCGCCAGCTTTACTGTAGCCTTTGCGGGCTTGCCTAAAGCGATTCTTTCGTTTACGTCGGTTTCGATACCGTGGTCCATACAGTTTCTTACAAGGTGCATCAGAGGATCGTTTAAGCTATCAACGATGCTCTTGTCAACCTCTGTTGTTTCGCCTTCAAGAATAAGCTCTGCGTCCTTGTTCAGCTTCATCTTCATATCGCGGACGATTCTGCCCATCTTCTGGAATACGCCTGCAAGAGGCACCATTCTGATTGACATTACAACGTCCTGAAGCTCGTCTGTGAGCTTTCTGAGCTGTCTTGCCGCCTTGGAGAAACTTTCAAGTCTAAGTCCTTCAAGATCGGGGTTTGCTATAACCATTGATTCTGTTGTGATGATTTCACCGACGATATCGTGGAGCTGGTCGAGCTTTGCAAGGTTTACACTGATAAGGCTCTGCTTCTGTCCGCCGCCGCTTGACTTCTTCGCTTCGTCCTGTGGCTTTGTAGCAGTCTTCTGCGCAGGTGCGCCTGATTCAGCCGCCTTTTTCTGTTCTTCCTTCTTTGCTTCTTCCTCGGTTACGGTTTCAACTATTTCGTAGGAAGCTACGTTGAGTGCGGTTTCGATTGCCTTTACAACTGCGTCGTTGTTGCCGTCAAAACCTCTGAAGGTGATGATAAAGCCGTTGTCAACGATGCCCTTTGCCGCCTCGGCATTGGTTTCTACGTCGGCAGGAATGTGGGAGATTATCTCGCCCTCTTCCTTTATCTTTGTAAGTAAGAGGAATGCACGGAGGTTTTCCATTCCACAGCCCTCTTCAAAGAATACACGTACCGTCATAGTACCCTCGCCGCCGCCTACGATAACGGGAGCCTCGCTCTTGGCGGGAGCTTCACTACCTGCGGCTACAGTTTCAGGAACCGCTTCACCTGCCGCCATAGCCTTGAGCTTTGTAGTAGCGTCCATCAGCTTTGTGTAGTTTGCTGAAAAATCTGTGGGTGAGAAATCATCGTCATCACTTGTCTGGATGTATTCAATCTCTGCCTTGTATAAGTCTGATACCTCAAATATCAGTTCGTATACGAAGGGTGCGTTTTTTGCGATTTCGGGTTTTTCTCTGATAACGAAGAACATGTCCTCGCCCTTGTGAGCGAGCTTCTGGAGATTTTCAAATCCCATCATAGCGGAAGAGCCCTTGATAGTATGCATTATACGGAAAATTTCGTTAATGTCATCCTCTGCAAAGACGCCTGCTTCCTCCGTTCTCAGTAAGATTTCATCGAGCTGCTCAAGCAGCGTGTTGGTTTCGAATATGTACACCTCGAGCATGGATTCCATGCCTGCTTCAACCTTTGCCATATAGAAAACCGCCTTTCTGAAAAATTCTTGTTTTTTGTACAATCTATTGAAGATTGATATTGATAAATTTTAAAAAGTGTGCTAAACTATATGTATAGCAACCCTTGTGGTCAGCCTTTACATAAATTTATGAAAGGAATGAACCTTTATGCCTAATATCCCACAGCTGACTTCTCCTGTATCGAATAACAAAAGCTATTCCTTTACGAATCGTCAGTACGATGGTAATATAGAACCCTTTGATATGGTCGAGCTTACCCAGCCTTTAAAGGCTGCGGGTACCTCCCAGGAGGATAGTGGCTCTGCCGCCGCTATGATGATGGGACGAAAGAATCTTGCACCGCTTACGGTACAGATCAAGGATCCCACAATGGCAGTAGAAACACTTAAGAATCTCTTAAGCTCCGATATTTTAGAGCAGACTATGATAAGTGGCTACACCGAGCTTTACGGTGATATGGATGAGCTTATCAAGAGCTTTTACCTAAGTCCCGAAAAGCTGGTCGAGGAGATACGCAATCAGGAAAAGCAGAACACGATGTTCAGCGGTGATGATTTCTACAAGCTGCTTCACGGTATTTTAAAAACTACCACAAGCCCTGAGATAAAGGATAATATCGGAAATCTCTTAAAGGCTCTTAACTTTGCAGGCAACAAGGAAGAAATCCTGAACGCTTTAAGCGCAAACCTCAAATTCCTGTCTGAATATTTTTCTCCCAACGCTTCGCTTTCCGCAAAGCTTACAAAGCTTTCGCACCAATGGGGAGCAGAGGATGCAGAGTATATGTTCGAGCCGCTTAAAGGCGAAACCCTTGCTCTTTTAAAGGACGTATCCGCAAGTCTTCTCAACGACGAGCGTACACAGACCTTTATTCCTCTTATAGTACATAACCTCTCCCGCTATAATACAAATAAGTATATGCTTAAGGAGAGCTTCGCAAATCTGCTGACCTACATTCCGTCAAACGAGATGCGTAAGGAATTATCCACAGCTTTCAACAATCTGCTTCAGAAAATGTTCAGTCCGAAGCAACTGGATGAAATGGAAGATAATTCTGATACTTATAATAATACACTAATTCAAAAAGAAAATCAAGAGTTTTTTAGCATTTTTGACAATAAAGACGAAAATTCTTCTCTTTCTTTGTTCATAAAGACACATATGTCGGGTGAAGAATATCTCGAAGGCATCGATTTATCGCCTGAAAAACTGGAATTTTTGTCAAATCCTTTCTTTGATGGTGAGCAGTCGGGACTTCAGACTATAAAAAATATCCTGATGTCGATGCTGGGCGGTACAGAATCCCGTCATATGATTCCCGTAGTACATAAGGAAATTCAGGCTATAACCGACCTTACCACCCTTGTAGAGTATCTTAATGATATCTTAAAGGAAATGCCCGATATCGATCAGCGAGAGGACGTTTTCAGGACCTTTACCGAAATCGTCAATAAAATGGCGCAGAGGAAGGAGCTTCCTGCGGACAGTAACATCCCCACCTCCCCCTCAACTCTTGACAAGCTGACTGACTTTATAGCAAAAAATATAAACCATGAGGCTATACAGTCCCTTGATAACTTCAACGCTTCAAATCTTCTGCAGAGCCTTCTCAACGCCCCCGGCGTATTCACACCCCTTGCGCAGTACGTTCTGCCGCTCCAGTTTGAAGATACCAAGGCGTTCGGTGAGCTGTGGGTTGATAACGACGAAAACAACCCCAACAACACCCCCGTAGGTCAGAAGAACTATCACCTCTTCTTAACCTTCGATATAGAATCTGTCGGCAGATTTGAAGTGGATATGTACGCTTTAGGCGAAAATATCAGTCTTTCCTTCCTTTATCCCGAAGGCTTTGACTACAGAGTAAAAAGACTTACCGACAAGATAGATTTAGTTATAAGAAATATAGGCTATAAGCCTGTAAAGATGGAAACGGCAGTTTTAAGAAAGCCTCATAATCTTACAGAGGTATTCCCGAAAATAGTTGACAGGAGGAAGGGTTTAAATGTCCAAGCGTAGCAGAAATTTCGGTCAGCAGGCGGCGGCAGCCTTAAAGTACAATCCTGATATGAGCTATGCTCCCGTAGTAGTAGCCTCGGGACTTGGCGAGCTTGCAAAAAAGATTATAAATATTGCGGATGAAAACGGCGTTCCCGTTTATCGTGACGACAGTACAGCCGCTCTTCTCGTTATGCTCAACAGCGGTGAATGTATCCCCGTTGAGCTTTACAAGGTCATTGCGGCTATCTATGCCGAGGTAGTATATTCCGCAAACGATATGAAGAAAGGAAAGGTATAACCTTTACATAAAAAATCAGAACGTAAGAAAGGACAACAACTATGAAAAACGACAAAAAAATCAGAAGCATCGTTATGACTTCAGCGCTTACCGCACTTATCTGTGTGGCTACAATGCTTATCCAGATACCCGTACCCGTAACGGGCGGATACGTGAATCTCGGTGACGGCTTTATAGTAGCAGGTACGTTTATGCTTGGTATGCCCTATGCGGCGATAGCGGGAGCATTAGGCTCTGCCCTTGCAGATCTGCTTACAGGCTATGCTATATATTTCCCCGGTACGTTTATCATCAAGGGACTTATGGCGGTTGTAGCCTTTTATTGTAGCAGAGCGGTTTTAAAGGCAAGACCGGAGTCAAAATTTGCGGGAAGAGTCACGGGAGCCTTTGCGGCAGAATTTGTGATGGTAGCAGGTTATTTCGCATACAGCATCATCTTACTCGGTGGAAACGTGGCAGGCGCCTTCCTCACCATCCCCGGAAATCTTGTTCAGGGAATATTCGGCGTGATAAGCGGCGTTGTAATGGCTACCGCAGTAGCAAAAACGGGAGTAATGAAGAAAATATAAAACGGAATAAGACTGTGCTGTGCCACAGTCTTATTTTTTGTTTCTCCTACCCATATTTTCTGCTCTTTTTCTTGACATTATCGCATAAAAATAATATAATATAAGTGTATGCTTAAAAATAAACGATAAGGAGAAAAGCCTTGTTTATAAATATAGACGGTCTTAATATAAATTATATCGATTCGGGCGATAAGAACAGTGAAAATGCGATTCTGCTGCTTCACGGCTGGGGCTCGAATATCACTCTTTTTCAGAAGATGATAGATATGCTCTCTCCCTATATGAGAGTAGTAGCTCCCGATATGCCCGGTTTTGGCGAAAGTGATGAGCCGAATGAGCCCTGGAACGTTGATAACTACGTTCGGTTTATTGAAAAGTTCTGCAAGACGGTAAGCCTTGAAAATCCGATAGTTCTCGGTCATAGCTTCGGCGGCAGAGTAATTATAAAATCTGTAACAGGGGATAAGCCTACCATGAATCCCCCTAAAATCATTCTTACCGACAGCGCAGGCATAAAGCCGAAGCAGAGCCTTAAATCAAAGGTAAATACCAAAATGTATAAAATGGGCAGATCGGTTATGAGCACCGCTCCTATGAAAAAGCTCTTTCCCGACGCCGTAGAAAATATGAGAAACAAAAGAGGCAGTGCCGATTATCGTGCCGCTTCTCCGGTAATGAGAGCAACCCTTGTAAACGTGGTGAACGAGGACTTAACCCATCTGCTGTCAGAAATAAAGCAGTCAACCCTTTTAGTCTGGGGTGATAAGGACGACGCCACTCCTTTATCAGACGGTCAGCTTATGGAAAAGCTCATCCCCGACAGCGGTCTTGTTGTTATTGAGGGTACGGGGCATTACGCCTTTTTAGAGGGTTGGTACACCTTTTCAAGAGTGCTTGCATCCTTTTTAGAAATAAAATAAACAAAGAAAAGAGATTTCTGTTATGTTAGAGATTATATCCATAGTGATTTTCTATATCGTTCTCATAGCAATATGTGTGATAAATTTCAGACACTATATGCATATGTTCCAGCTTAATTCCTATCACGCCAATGAGCAGTTGAAGTGGATGGGAATAAATATCGGAAGCGTTATTATCCGTCATATATTTACTATCGCTTCGATAGTGACGCTTCTTATCTGCAATGACGTAAAGGCGTCTACGCTTTTTATAGCGACAGGCTTTATCTGCTTTAACGGTGTTTTTGTAAAAGCAAAAAAGGCAAAGAAAAAGCTGGTATTCACTCCCCGTGTTATCCGTATGTGCGTTACCTGGGGTATAATCTTTACCGCAGTTATGGTACTTGTACCGCTCTTTATGGGCTTCACACCCCTTTCGATGATAATCCTCTGCCTTATGCAGATAGTTAACCTCTTCGGCACAATCATCGCAAACGTTATAAATAAGCCTATAGAGGCAGGCGTAAACCGCCACTATATAAACGATGCAAAGAGAATTATAAAGGAGCTTCCCGACCTTACGGTAGTAGGTCTTACAGGTAGCTACGGCAAGACAAGTACAAAGTTCTATCTTGAAAAGCTTCTTTCCGCAAAATACCGTGTTCTTATGACTCCCGAAAGCTATAATACCACAATGGGCGTTGTAAAGGTGGTAAGAGGCAGTCTTAATGCAACCCACGAAATATTCCTCTGCGAAATGGGAGCAAAGGGCGTGGGCGAGATAAAGGAAATCTGCGATATCGTACACCCGAAGCACGGCATAATCACCTCTATAGGTCCTGCACATCTTGAAATGTTCAAGTCTATGGAAAATATCGTAAAGACCAAATTCGAGCTTGCAGACAGTCTGCCCGAGGACGGTATGATAGTGCTGAACTATGATAACGACTATATCAGAAACAATCCCTGCAGTAAGATAAAGGTTACCTACGGACTTAAGGGCGACGCTGATTACACAGCGGAAGTTCTTTCCGTCAGCGAAAAGGGAACACAGTTTATAGTCCGTCACGGTGACGAAAGCAGAGAATTCACTACAAAGCTCATCGGTGAAAACAACGTACAGAATATCGTCGGCGCAATTGCCATATCTCATAGCCTCGGCGTATCCTTTGACGAACTTGCACTTCCCGTAAAAAGACTCGAATGCGTACCCCACAGATTACAGATAATAAAGGGTGCAAATTCCGTTATTATAGACGATGCCTTCAATTCAAACCCCAATGGAGCAAAGGCGGCGCTGGATACTCTTGCGGTATTTGACGGCTACAAGGTTTTAGTATCACCCGGTATGGTTGAGCTTGGTGAAAAGGAATACGAGCTTAACGAAAAATTCGGTATGCAGGCGGCAGAAGTCTGCGACTTCTGTATAGCGGTAGGCGAGCGCCAGGCAGTACCGATAAAGGCGGGACTTTTAAAGGCAGGCTATCCCGAAGACAAGATATACGTTGCAAAGGATCTGAAGGACGCACTTGCAAAGGCAGACAATCTTAAAACGGGCGGCAAAAAGAAGATAATCCTTCTTGAAAACGACCTTCCCGATAACTACTGATAAAGATATAAAGAAAGGAACAAGACACTATGAAGATAAAGGTAGGCGTATTCTTCGGCGGAAAGAGTGTAGAACACGAGGTATCAATAATTTCCGCTATTCAGGCTATAAATTCAATCGATAAGAAAAAGTATGAGGTCATCCCGATATACATCACAAAAAACAGCGAGATGTATATAGGGGAAAAGATAGGTAATATCGCTTCCTATAAGAGCATACCCGCATTACTTAAGGAAAGCACAAGAGTTATACTTATAAACGATGGCAACAAAGTAGTGTTATCCCGTTATCCCGCAAAGAAATTCGGTAACAACACCCTTGATTATATCGACGTTGCCTTCCCGATAGTACACGGCACAAACGTAGAGGACGGCGCACTTCAGGGTTATTTACAGACCTTAGGTCTGCCTTACGTAGGCTGTGACGTTTTATCCTCCGCAGTCGGTATGGATAAGTACGTTATGAAGACTGTTTTCAAGGATAACGATATCCCCGTGCTTGACTGTATGGTAGCGCACATCAGCGATTATGCAAAGGACGAAGAGGGAGTAAAGGCAAAAATCAAGGAAAAGATAGGCTTCCCCCTTATCGTAAAGCCTGTTAACTTAGGCTCCAGCGTCGGTATCGAGCTTGCAAGAAACGAGGAAGAATTAGACGAGGCTTTGGATAACGCCTTCACCTACGCTTCAAGACTTCTTATAGAGCACGCTATCACAGAGCTTAAGGAAATAAACTGCTCCGTATGTGGTGACTATGCTACCGCAAAAGCCTCCGAATGCGAAGAGCCCGTAAACAGCGACGATATACTCTCCTTTGAGGATAAGTACATTTCAGGTGACAAGGGCGGTAAATCTTCAGGTATGGCAACTCTTAAAAGAAAGATTCCTGCCGACATCGATGAGGAAACAAGAGAGAAGATAAGAACACTTGCGGTAAAGGCGTTCAAATGCCTTGGTTGTAGCGGTGTTTCCCGTATCGACTTTATGATTGATAAGTCAAACGGAAATATCTATCTCAACGAAATAAATACTATCCCCGGAAGTCTTTCCTTCTATCTCTGGGAGCCTGTGGGAGTAAAGTATTCCGAGCTTTTAGACGAGATGATTTCTCTGGCACTAAAGAGAGAAAGAGAAATAAAGGCGCTTACCTTCAGCTTTGAAAGTAATATTTTAGACGGCTTTACAGGTGGTAAGCTGGGCGGCGCAAAGGGTAGCAAGCTTTAATAATGAGAGAAATAAAGATTTCAAAAAACGATAGCGGTCAAAGACTTGACCGCTTTCTTATCAAGTGCTTTCCCGCTCTTACAATGGGGAATATCTGCAAGCTGGCAAGAAAGAACTGCATAAAGCTGAACGGTAAGACATGCGATACAAAAACGCATCTTGCTGAAAATGATATTATAAAGCTCTTTATAAAGGATGAACTTTTAGAGCCAAAGCAGATAGACGAGGATTTTACCTCTGTTTCAGACGAGCTTGATATAGTTTATGAGGATGAGAATATCCTGCTTATAAATAAGCCGCAGGGAATGGTAGTCCACGAGGACGAAACAAATGATACAGATACCCTTATAAACAGAATAAAAAGCTATCTGTATAATAAGGGCGAGTATATTCCCGAAAAGGAAAATACCTTCGTTCCCGCTTTATGTAACCGTATCGACCGTAATACCTGCGGTATAGTGATAGCGGCAAAAAACGCCGAAGCACTCCGCATTATGAGTCAGAAGATAAGGGACAGAGAGCTTAAAAAACTGTATCTTTGTATAGCAACGGGTAGGGTAGAGCCAAAGTCGGCAACTCTTACAGCCTATCTTAAAAAGGATAGTAAGACCAATACCGTAAAAATTTCCGATAAAAAAACACGGGATAATCTTACTATAAAGACAAAATACAAGGTGCTGGATTATGACGGAGCTAATTCGCTTTTAGAGGTGGATTTACTTACCGGCAGAACTCATCAGATAAGAGCGCATTTATCCTATATCGGACATCCGCTTTTAGGTGACGGAAAATACGGCAGTAATAAAATCAATAAGCAGTACGGCTTTAAATATCAGGCACTTTGCAGTTATAAGCTGATATTCAGCTTTAAAACGGATGCAGGCATACTTTCCTATCTTGATAAAAAGGAATTTACCGCACCAAAGCCGCAGTTTGCTAAGGATTTCGGAAAGAATAAAGGTACAAAATGAGTATAATTGATACGATAAGCAACCGACACAGCTACAGAGGAAAATACAAATCCACCCCTGTACCAAGAGAAGACCTTATCACCATAATGAAGGCGGGACTCGACGCTCCTTCAGGCTGTAACAAGCAGACTACAAGCCTTATCGCAGTTGACGATAAGGAGGTAATGAAGAAGCTGCACAGCGTTATCGTTCCACCTGTAGGGGAAACTGCTCCCGCAATGATATGCGTTCTGACAAGACGGATAAACGCCTACAGAGATAAATGCTATGCGGTGCAGGATTATTCAGCGGCAATAGAGAATATGCTGCTTGCAATAACGGAGCTTGGTTATCAGAGCTGCTGGTACGAAGGCCATATCACCGACGAGGACAGAATCGGCTACAAAATGGCGCAGATTCTCGGCGTTCCCGACGAATACGAGCTTATCTGCTTTTTACCCGTAGGCATAGCAGAGGAAAAAGTAACCGCACCGAAAAAACTAGGTTTTTCCGAGAGAGCGTGGTTTAATTCCTTTGACAAAAGCGAATAAAATCAAAACCGTTCTCCGAAGGTGGAGAACGGTTTAAATATAGCGAGGTACAATATGACAGAATACGAAAAATTACATAACTGTATGATTTACGATGCTCTTGACGAAGAAATAGGAGCAGAGCAGAAAAGAAGTCACCGACTTTGCGAAAGGTATAATTCTCTCGGTGTTGATGACGATAAGCAAAAGCAGGAGATATTAAAAGAACTTTTTATAGATGATGATTTCGGCGATTTTCGTATAATGGAAAAGCCGATGTTTATAGATAACGGAAAGGAGATCACCATCGGCAGAAATTTCTATTCAAATATAGATTTCTCCTACATAGGCGGCGCACCTGTAAAAATAGGTGATAACGTCTTTATCGGACCTCATTGTACACTTGCAACGGGAATACATTCTCTTATAGCAAGTGAAAGAAGATTGTCAAAGGACGAAAACGGTAACTTCCACGACTTCGAATACGGAAAACCTATCACAATCGGTAATGATGTGTGGATAGCCTCATCCGTTACCATCTGTGCAGGAGTTACCATCGGCGATGGCTCTGTTATAGGTGCAGGTAGCGTTGTGACAAGGGATATTCCGTCAGGAGTGATAGCCTTCGGAAATCCATGTACAGTTCAGCGAAAAATCACCGAAGAGGACAGTATGTACCTTAAATTCAAAAAGAATAAATAAAAATAGCTCCCTTTGAAGGTCGAACCTTCAAAGGGAGCTTGCTTATTGTGCAACGAAAACCACCTGCTATGCAGGTGGTTCCAAAAGGCTATGCCTATGAGTAGAAAATAAAAACCTCCGATGGTATAATGAAAGAGGTCTGCCAACCAAAATTCAAAAACCAAAGGAGGAAGTTCAAGTGAACAA
>JAFQUH010000160.1 GCA_017408635.1 Ruminiclostridium sp.
CGTATATCGCTTTCTGAAAAAAGGCGGGAACAGTCAGCGGCGACACGCCCCAAAGACATAATTCGGCTCAAACGCCATACGTTTGCCCCGCCGTCACGCTATCTACATATATCGCTTTCTGTAAAAAGGCGGAGTTGAAAGGGGCGTCACGCCCCTCAGAAGCAGCGGCCTTTGCGGCTTTTTCTACACTCGGCAATTCTGCCGGCGTCACATTGATAGCAGATTTCGTTTACTAATTCGCCGCTACTAAAGAACTTATCGAGATTATCAAGCGTGGTTGTCGCGATGCCTGATAATGCCTCTTCGGTTAAAAAAGCCTGATGTGAGGTCAGAATGACGTTCGGCTTTGAAATAAGAAGCGCCAGCACGTCATCGTGTATAATGGTGTTGGAGAAATCCTCGAAGAAGAAATCTCCCTCTTCCTCGTATACGTCAAGTCCCGCACCTCTTACGATTCCGTTGTTCAGAGCGTCAAGGAGAGCGTGAGAATCTATCAATGCACCACGGGAGGTGTTTATCAGGAATACACCCTTCTTCATCTTTGAAAAGGCGTCTGCGTTTATCATACGGTTATTATCATCGGTGAGAGGGCAGTGCAGGGATATAACGTCAGCGCTCTTGTAAATAGTATCAAGATCCGCATATTCAAAATCAGCATCCTTGGCAGGGAAGGGATCGTAGGCTATAACCTTCATTCCAAGTCCCTTGCAGATATTTATAAAGGCTCTGCCTATCTTACCTGTACCGATTACACCTGCAGTCTTGCCGTATAAATCAATACCTGTAAGTCCTGCAATATTGAAATTGAAATCCTTTGTTCTGATAAATGCCTTATGCACCTTTCTGTTTATTGCCAGCAGAAGAGCCATAGCGTGCTCGGCAACGGCGTGAGGGGAGTAGGCGGGTACTCTTACTATGTTTATTTTGCCGTAAGCCGCTCTGAAATCCACGTTACTATAGCCGGCACATCTCATCGCAATGATTTTTACGCCCTTGTCATAAAGTCTGTCTATAGTCTTTTTGTCGATGTTGTCATTTACAAAGGCACATACAGCTTCACAGCCTTCAGCAAGCACGGCAGTTCTGGAGTTCAGCTTTGATTCGATGTATTCGATCTCATAATTCTCGTTTACCGCATCAAAGGAAGCCTTGTCATAAGGCTTTGTATCGTAGAATGCAATTTTTATCTTTTCCATAGTTTATCCTCTTTCTTTTTTCTGTGATATTAGTTTTGCTTTGTTGTGATTTTTTATACTTAAACCCCTTCGTAAATTGCTCTACGAAGGGGTTTTTCAGATAATTAATACTTGTCGTTGGGGTCTTCGTTGAAGTCAGAATTGAATTTATTGAATCTTGACTTCTTCGCAGGCTTTTTCTCTACGGGAGCTTCTGCCTTTTCTTCCTTTACTTCAGTATTTTCTGTAGCTTCCGCAGGCTTTTCTTCAGCCTTAACTTCTGTAGCTTCTGCAACTGCTTCAGCAACCTCTTCTACCGTTTCGGTTACTGCTTCAGCCGTTGCCTGTGCTTCCTTTTCAGCCTTCAGCTTTGCTTTTTCTTCAGCAGCCTTAGCCTTGGCAAGCTCCTTCTCGGCCTTTGCTTTGGCTTTCTTTTCGGCTTTTTCCTTCTTAGCCTTTTCCTTTGCCACCTTCTTTGCGTCAGCGGGGGATAATGCTTCTTCGTTTACTTCGGCTTCGTTTTCTGCTTCTTCTGTAGCTTCTTCGGTTGTTGCGGGCTTCATAAGGCAGATTGTTTCGCCTCTTTCGAGAGCCTCAAGAGCTGTGAATCTTTCGGGAGAATCAAGAAGCTCCTTATCCAGCTTGAACTTTGCAACCATGCTATCGAGGATGCTTGCCTGGGATGAAAGCTCTTCTGCAGATGCGGCACATTCTTCACTGGTAGCGGAGTTTGTCTGTACTACGGAAGAGATCTGATCTACGCCGACTGTAACCTGCTGAAGTGATTCAGCCTGTTCAATGGAAGCAGTAGAAATATCTGTTACAAGTGTTGTTGTTTCTGTTGTAGTCTGAACAATCTTATCAAGAGTCTTTGCGGTTTCGTCTGCAATCTTTGTACCATTGTCAACAGCGTCGATAGAGTTGTTGATAAGTACCGTTGTATCACTTGCCGCCTGTGCTACCTTACCTGCGAGGTTTCTTACTTCGTCAGCAACTACTGCGAAGCCCTTACCTGCTTCACCTGCTCTAGCAGCTTCTACAGCGGCGTTAAGAGCAAGGATGTTTGTCTGGAAGGAGATATCGTCGATTGTTCTGATGATCTTTGCGATTTCTGTTGATGTATCGTTGATTTCGGTCATTGCTTCAAGCAGTACCTTCATCTGCTTGTTACCGGATTCTACAAGTCTTGTAGCTGTTTCGGAGTTTTCAGCGGCGTTGTTCGCTCTTGCGGCGTTTCTGTTTACCTTATCGGTAATTTCCGCAATAGAAGCTGAAAGCTCTTCGATGGAAGCCGCCTGCTTTGTAGCACCTTCTGAAAGGTTATTAGCGGCGGATGCAACCTGAGAAGCACCATCGGATACCTGCTTGCCCGCCTTGTTGATGTTATCCATTGTGTTGTTGAGTGACAGATGGATTCTTTCGTAAGCATCATAAAGGGGAGAGAAGTCACCGATATATACGTCTGCAGGCTTGTAGGTAAGGTCGCCCTTGCCGAATGCACCGAGCATATTGATAAGGTCACCGATAACAGCATTAATGTTTGTAGCAATCTGATTCGTACTTTCTGAAAGCTCTGCAATTTCCTTGCTTACGCCGTTACCGAAGTCGAGGGGCTTCTGGTGGAGGTTACCTTCTGAAAGGTTAACGATCTGCTTGGAGCAAAGCTCAACAGGCTTGATAATTGTCTTAACAACCTTGAGGATGATAATAACTGTAATTGCAAAGCATACGATTGCCGCAATTGCACCGATAAGAACTGAAGTGTAAATAGCACTTGTATGTTCTGCGGGGTTAGCTACCATTATACAAGCCCAGCCGTTTGAATCGGGAACAGGTGAGTAGTAGATATACTTTCCTGCGCCATCGATAGTAACGTTGGCAAAGCCCTCGCCGCCTCTTGTTGCTGCTGTTATTGCATCTGCTAAAGGTGTACCCGCCTGGCTTGTAACGTAGTTTAACTGATTCTTTACGTTTTCAGGGTTGTTTGAACCGATAACGTAACCGTTCTTATCAACTACGAATGCGTAACCTGTCTGACCGATATGAATCTTTGAAACTACGTCAGAGAAATAGTTTACGTCGACCTGAAGGTAAAGAACACCAAGAACAGACTTTGTGATATCCATCGTGTGAATAGGTGCGTAGATATCAATTGCCATTGTTTCCTTATGCTCTACGTAATAAGGATCGGTGATTACCATCATATCGTTTTCCAGAGCGTTAAGGAAGTTCTGGTTTGTTGTGTAATCCACTCTTGAGTCGGAGTTTACGCTTTCCTTGAGCTTTGTAATAACGTCAACGTTTATGTACATAGGATATTCCTGCTTGATAGCACCGCACTTTGCAGTAGCCGCTTCAGTATCCCATATGTCAACGAAGCTTGCGTCAAGCGTAAACTGTGTAACCGCATTTTTAAGCGTGGTTATCTGGTTTGACACGATGTTTGACGAAAGGCTTGACACCTCTGACAGTTCGCTTACCAGCGCATCATTCAGGAAGCTGTAGCTCATTCCGATGTTCAGCGCGCTGACGATAAACAGCGAAGCGCCTACCGTGGCACACATCCATTTGAATATTCGTCCGGTAAGTGTAGTTCTTTTCTGGTTTGATTTTTTATTTTTTGCCATAAAAAGTACCCCGTAAATTTAGGAATTTTAAATAAATTTCATAAAATAATAATATCAAATTTTGAAATAAAAGTCAAACATTATTACATTTTATTTACCTTTTTCCACAAAACAAACAAATAAACTTGTAATAATTTAGACAAAATAACAAAAATATTTCCTTTGTATTTGTAAAGAATTTATAAAAGCATGAAAATCGTTTCAGTATCTGCTATATTGACTGAATTTCCATTTACAGATTTATGTCAATTATTAAAATGAGGAAGGCGTCATCGTCTTCCTCAATCGTTATATTACTTGACGTCTGTAGGAATTCTGTCCTTACCGACAAAGAATAATGCTACTGTACCTGGACCTGAATGTGTTCCGATAACCGCACCTACGTTTCCGTAGCGTACTCTCTTGACGTCGGGCATCATTTTCTTTATCTGCTCGCCAAGATATTCGGAATCCTTGCGGGCATCACCGTCACAGATGTATATTTCCTCGTTCTGTCCGGGTAAATATTTTTCCTTCATCTGCTTCGCCATAGAATCAAGGGACTGCTTCCTGCCTCTTATCTTTGCATAGGGAATAAGATGACCTGTGTCGCTTACGTAAAGTATCGGCTTTATTCCAAGCATACCACCTACAACCGCAGAGAGCTTTGATACTCTTCCGCCTCTGTGCAGGTGATTGAGATCGTCAACTGTGAAAAGGTGGCAGGTATTGTGCTTTATTCTTTCAGCATATTCTGTAAGTTCATCAAGTGTTGCACCCTGATTGCGCTTTGTAACGCATAAATTAAGGAGGAGTCCCTCGCCGCCGCTGGCAGAAACAGAGTCTACAACGGAGATCTTTCTGTCGGGGTTTTCTTCCATAAGATCCTTTGCGGCAAGTAGCGCTGTCTGATAGGAGCCGCTTAACGCAGAGGAGAAGCAAAGATAGAAGATATCCTTTCCTTCGTTTGTAATAGATCTGAAAAGATTTATAAGATCGTCGTATGCTACCTGTGAGGTCTTTGGCATACTGCCTGCTCTTACCTTGTCATAGAATTCCTTTATTTCAAGATCGTTTTCGCTGTACTGGATATGCTCCTTATCATCTATAGTATAATGCATACCTATATATGATATATTATTTTCTTCGTAATATTTCTTGCCCATATCTGTGGTAGAATCGGTTGCTATTACATATTCGTTGCTCATTGAAATGCTTTCCTTTCCGCAAAAACATTAAAGATATAGAATTATTATATACCTATTTTTTTTCTATGTCAAGGGGTAGTTTATAAAGTTAATTAATTATTTTAACTTATTTTCGTCGCTTGTTTTTTACTTATTATATGCTGAATTCGGAAAATAAACAGGACAACCTTCATAACAGAAAGGTTGTCCCGAAAATATTTACTTTAATACGGGTGAGAAGCGGATGCGGATGTTAGGCATATTCTTCATGGTAGTATAGGTATTGAGCATCCAGTCCTCTGTAGCACCCTCGGTATTTTCACCGCTTGCGGGAGGTGCAAATATCTTGAGAGTCATTTCCTTTGCGCTATCTAAAGGCTTTTCGTAGAAGGCAGGCATAAAGTCTATCACCTTTGCACCGGGAGCCTTGTAGAACCACTTGCCGTTAAGCTCCATCATAAGATTGAGATTTTCGTCTTCGCCTTCAAAATAAACCTCGCAGAAGGTGGGATTCTTTTCAAAGGATAAAGGAATTTCAATACCGTCTGAATCTTCAGAACCACCCCAACGAAGCTGAACGGGGAAGGCGGTTTCTTCGCCTGACTTGATTTCAGGATAGAAGTATTCATCGTGAATGATTTCCTTATAAGTCTTCATAACGGGCTGCTCAAAGCCGCATTCGGGATTGCTGGGATCCTCGATTTCAAGACCGAGTCTGCCTCTGTCTCTGAACTGATAGAAGGTAAAGCCGTTGAACCAGCCCTGCTCTTCATCGTTCTTCAGC
>JAFQUH010000161.1 GCA_017408635.1 Ruminiclostridium sp.
AATCTCAAGGTAATTGTTTTAATTCTGTATTGTTCAATTTTCAAGGAACTCTCGCCGCCCTCAGCGGACAGCTTATTTATTATATCACATCTTCTCGTTCTTGTCAAGCACTTTTTTTATTTTTTTAAAAAAGTTTTTTGACTGAAAATCTCTGAAGCCGCTGTACAAAAAGGCTGAAGCCATTTTTGCCGCTTGTGATTTTTTTGCCCTCTCGAAGAGTGCCTATATATCATAACATATTTAAAAACAAATGTCAAGCATTTTCTGAAAAAATTTTTAAAAATTTTTCATCGGATAATATATAGTGTATGCGAGGACAAGGCATACTGTATCTTGTACCCTCATAATTTAAAAATTCTTATATACTATATTAATATAACAAATTCCGATACAAGCTGATTTTTTATAATTAAAAAGATATCCCCTCTTCACTTCCCCTTCAGGAAGACGTCACTCTATTGAAATCCTCCTCTTTTTATGCTACAATAAAAATATACTTTTTAAAAGGAGCAGAGTATGAATTTTCCCACCTTTGATATAAATAAAGTAAAAACTCCCTGCTACGTGACGGAGGAGTGCTATCTTAAATATAACGGCGAAATTTTAAAATCCGTTCAGGACAGGACAGGCTGTAAGATACTTCTTGCCCAGAAGGCTTTTTCTATGTACAGTACCTATCCCCTGCTTAAGAATTATCTTGCAGGCACTACCGCCAGCGGCGTATATGAGGCAAGGCTTGGTTATGAGCATTTCGGATGCTTTGATGGTAAGGAAACCCACGTCTATTCCCCTGCCTATAAGCAAAGTGATATCGATGAGCTGTTAAATTATGCAGAGCATTTTGTATTCAACAGTATAAGACAGTTTAATTTACACAAGGAAAAATTATCCGGCAAGGAATGCGGGATAAGAATAAACCCTCGTTTTTCTACCCAGGGAGATCACGAGATATACGATCCCTGCGCTAAAAATTCAAGGCTGGGACAGACTCTGGAGAGCTTTAAAGCAGACGCACAGAAGTACGGTCTTGACGGTATTTCGGGACTGCATTTTCATACTCTTTGCGAGCAGAATTCCGACGATCTTGAAAGCACCGCTATGGAGGTGGAAAAGCAGTTCGGGGAATATCTTTATAATATGAAGTGGATAAACTTCGGTGGCGGCCATCATATCACAAGAGAGGATTATGATATTGAAAGGCTTGTAAAAGTAATAGAGCATTTCAGGGATAAATACGACCTTCAGGTATATCTGGAGCCTGGCGAGGCGGTTGCTCTTAACGCAGGCTTTTTAGTATCCGAGGTGGTGGATATAATTGACGGCGGTAAAAACGGCGATATGGATATAGCTATAATGGACGTATCCGCCGCTTGCCATATGCCCGACGTTTTAGAAATGCCCTACCGCCCGAAGATACTGGATAGTAAAAACATTCTGGCGGGAGAAAAGGGCGAAAAGCCTTATACCTACCGACTCGGCACGGTCACCTGCCTTGCGGGTGATATCATCGGGGATTATTCCTTTGATGAGCCTTTAAAGGTGGGCGACAGACTGGTTTTCTGTGATATGGCTATTTATTCTATGGTAAAGAACAACACCTTCAACGGTATGGCTTTGCCGACTATTTATTACAATACCGAGGAAGGCTTAAGGCTGATACATGAATTTACTTACGATGATTTTAAAAGCAGAATATAGGGGGATATTATGAATATTAAAGCGGTTATATTTGATATGGACGGACTTATGCTGGATACCGAAAAGCTGCTCGTAAAATACTGGTGCGAGGCGGCAAATTCTCTCGGTTTTCCTATGGAGAGATGGCACGCTTTAGCGCTCCGCTCCTTTTCGGGAAAGTTTGCAAAGCCGCAGCTTAAGGAATGGTTTGGCGAGGATTGTGATTATCTTACTATCAGAAATCTCCGTGTAAAGCTGATGGCGGAATATACCGACAAGCACGGCATAGAAAAAAAGCCGGGACTTGATACACTGCTTGATTATTTAAAGGAAAAGGGCTACCGCACCGCAGTAGCCACCGCCACCAACGTAGAAAGAGCCGAGGAGTATTTAAAGCAGCTTGGGGTATATGAAAAGTTTGAACAGATAATCTGCGGAAACATGCTGGAAAACGGCAAGCCTTGTCCCGATATCTATCTCTACGCCTGCGAAAAGCTCGGTCTTTCCCCTTCAGAATGTATTGCCCTTGAGGACAGTCCCAACGGAGTAAAATCTGCCAGCACAGCGGGATGTGTAACTATTATGGTACCCGACCTTACACAGCCTGAAAAGGAACAGCTTGACGTAGTGTATGCGGTAGCGGAAAGTCTTGACAAGGTAATAGACGTGTTAGAGGGAGCGGAAAAATAATGGAGTATTACGATTATCCCGTAAGAAGTGACAGAAAGGATATCTTCTCCGTATCCGACGATAACTATTTTCTGAAGGGAGAAAAATTCTCTTTCCTTTGCAATTATACCGAGGCGCAGGAAGTGGACAAGCGGAATATGTTTTTAGGTAGCTTTGTCCTTGTAATCTATAAACGCCTTGCAGTTATAAAAAAGGGAGAGATCTGCTATATAAATAAGGACTTTTCCGACGGAGATCTGCCGAGGGGCAGATACAAGGATAACGGCTTTGTGATAATCTGCGACACACCGAAGGAATACTATATCCATTCCTGGAAAAAGAATTTTTCAAGCTATGAAGTAAGGGACGACAGCGAGTATAACAAGGCGCTGAAGGTCACAATCTTCAAAACTCCCGATGAGGCGGTAAATAAGGCGAAAGAGCTTTCGGCGGCAGACGGCAATAGTTACCTGGTTGCCTGCTGGTTTGACGATTTCGACAGACATTAAGGAGGGCATATGACGGAAAAAGCAGATAAAAGGACTATCGACAGAGTATGCCGTATGGAGCTATATTTCGATATCCTGACTCTCACCCTGAAGGAAGCTCCCGATATGCTGAAAAGAGATAAATATATAATGAAAATATTAAAAGCCCTTACCGATTATTACGATAAGGGCGCATGGCGTAAGGATTATGAGCTTGATGAAAGAGGAGGCTTTCCGAAGGAATTAAAACGGGGCGTTTTATCCGAGGACGGAATTTACAATCTGCTGACGGAAATAAAAGCCGAAATTACGCCTCATCTGTAATTTATCGGCTTCTGACCGAATTTCAGAAGTATTTTTGAATAAAGCTCCATATCTATACTATAAAAGGGAGTCGAGCTTTTTTTGATATCATTTTCGTAAAGCTCAAAATTCATAAGTATTTCGCTGTAATCGTCGTTATGATAAAAAACGCAGAGATAATAGCGGTTCTTCTCCGCATAATAATTGACGGGAGTAAGAGTAAGAACGCCCTTTATATCCGAGTCAAGCAGAGCAGTAAGCTCTGCAGGCTTTAAATAGCAGAACTGCACCTTTTTTGAATAGGGCATGGCTTTTGCCTTCTTTGCCAGAGGCGGCTCGGCAGGGGTTTTGTTTTTCTTGAAAAATCCGAACATAACGATTCCTCCATCAGCGATTATAGGGCGGTACTGCCTTCTTTTTTAGTATAACACAGCTATCATAAAAAGTCCACATTTATTTTTTCGGTTTTAACCGAATTATTTTACTGATTTCTATCTTTTTTCACGGTATTATCACATATCAGGGATATACTTTAAGCATGGAACGAAAAAATTACTGCTATAGAAAGGATGCTTATTGTGAACGAAAATAATTATAGCAATTATAATAACGGCTTTGATCAGAGTCAGAATCAAGGCTACGGCATGAATAACGCTTCTGCGCCTATACAGAATCAGCCCCAGCCTAAAAAGGAAAGTAAGGCGGGCTTCGTGGCAGGCATTATAGCAACTGCTCTCGTGGTAGGCGGTGTGGCAGGCTTTGCAGGCTCTGTAATAGGCAATAATCTCGGTACGGTTACATTACCCTCGGTAAGCGGAAGTGAAACTCCGGGCGAGGATAACGGAAATAATAACAATACATCACAGGAGGAAAGCAAGGCAGAAAGCACTCTGCCGAAGCCTGAAACAACGATCGATGTATCAGGCGGCACTCCCGTAGTAAGACCTCTTGACGAAGCCAAGATAAACGATGCGAACAACAGTTATCTGTTAAATGCCGAGGAGCTTTACGCCAAGGTAAAGGATACCGTTGTACTGCTTTATAACTATCAGGAGGTGCAGGGCTATAAGGAGCCTGTCCTTTCAGGCTCGGCAAGTGGCGTTATGTTCACCGCCGACGGATATATTGTGACCAACGCCCACGTGGTAGCCAATGCGTCAAAGATGACTGCGGTCGTATATGATTATGAAAACGACGAGATAACCCACGAATACGAGGCTACGGTTATAGGTAGCGACACCTCCACCGACCTTGCGGTAATAAAGATCACCCGTGACGAGCCCTTCAAATATGCTCTGCTGGGTAATTCCGAATCGGTAAGAGTAGGTCAGGATATATGCGTACTCGGTAACCCCAAGTCCCTTGTCAGCACTCTTACAAAGGGTATAGTTTCAGGTCTTGGCAGAGCGGCATATTCAGGTAGCGGTTACGGCTGCAGCAGTATCCAGATAGATGCGGCTATAAACTCCGGTAACAGCGGTGGCGGACTTTTTGATATGTACGGTAACGTAATAGGTATCATCGACTACAAGCTGGTTTCCACAGGCGGCTCTGCAACCGTTGAAAATATCGGCTTTGCCATCTCCATTGACGAAGCAAAGCCGGTTATAAACGATCTTATGGTACACGGCTACGTTACAAACCGTCCCGGTCTTGGAATAAACGGTCAGGATATCAGCGAATACAATGCACAGCGTGAGGGTATCCCCCATGCAGGCGTATACGTTTCCTATATTGCAGAGGATAGGCCGGTAGCAAAGAGCGGTCTTCGTGAAGGCGACGTCATCACCGCAGTAAACGGTGTACTCACACCTACTATCAATTCTATTCAGACAGAGGTAGTAAAGAATAACGTAGGTGATACGGTAGAGCTTACGGTATACCGTGCAGGTATCACAGGTAAATATAAGGAAATGAAAATAACGGTCGAGCTTTCAGAGCTTAACCTCCAGTAAAGCGTATAAGAACTTTTTCATAATAACTCCTCAACAGCAAAAAGACGGCGAAAGCCGTCTTTTTGTTTTAAATCTGCGGGGCAGATTTAAAAGTGAAGTTTTTGCTTCGCAAAAGTGAAGGAGAGAAGCAAGCCTCCGGCTTGTGAAGTTGCACCTTACGGTGCAGACGTGGAATCAATTGCCGAAGGCAATTGATAGATTTTAAATTCCGCCTGCGGCGGCGGGTAAATTGTAGTTTATCGGGGAGATTGGTGTAATATGAAAACGGGGCGTCGGGGACGCCGCCCCCTACACGCTCTCCTCTATATTGGTGGAAAATGTAGGGGTCGGCGAGCAGAATTGCGGCGCCCTTCAGGGCATGTCCTCGACGACCCGCATAAATTACCGCATTTTTTGATGGTGCAACCGCCGTCAAATTTCAATTTGACATACCGACCAATGTGTGTCCCCGCCGTTCACGAGGCTTCGCAACGCACAATCTGATAAAAGGCGGGAACTGGGAGCGGCGGCTCGCCGCAAAATTTCAATTTGACACACAATTCATCACACAAGCAAAGGCGTTCAGATTTTCTGAACGCCTTTAAAATCTATCAATTGCCTTCGGCAATTGATACCACAATTAGCGAAGCGACATCATATGCCCGACAGGGCATATATCATTCATCATTTATCATTTTAAATCTGCCTCGCAGATTTAAAATCACTTTGCCTCTTTGAATATTTCTCTGTAATCCCACAGGTAGATTATACCTGAAACTGCGGTGAGCAGGCAGGATACGTACATCAGTATATCAGAAATGAGCTGTACGGGGAAACTCTCCATCGTGAAAAGTCCCAGACTTATAAAGATATGAAGACCAATAATAACACAGATTGCCACCATTGTGGAGGCGGTTTTCAGCTTGCCCCAGATGTTTGCGGCAATGACTATCTTCTTTTCGCTGCCTGCCGCTACAAGTCTTACTCCCGATACCATAAACTCTCTTATAACGATTATGGATACTACCCAGGCAGCCGCCCAGCCCAGCTGTACAAAGCAGATAAGTGCGGTAACTACCAGCACCTTATCGGCAAGGGGATCTAAAAACTTGCCGAAATCGGTTATCATATTATATTTTCTTGCCACCTTACCGTCAATGGTATCGGTGATGCTGGCTATTGCAAAAAGTATTGCCGCCCATAAATAGCTATAGGGGACAATATCCGCCGCCAGCATAAAGAATGCAAAGAATGGTACGAGTATAATTCGTAGCATTGTGAGCTTGTTCGCTAAATTCATATATTCCGTTCCTCTCAAAATACCCTTTTATCTTTTTATACCTGTTCGCCCAGCAGATTGTTTTCTAATACGTCGGTAATCCTTACCTTTATGAATTCGCCCATCACGGGACGTCTTTCTGCCTGGGAGATAAAATATATCATCCCGTCAATCTCGGGAGCGAAATGCATACTTCTGCCGAAATACATATCGGAATATCTGTCAAAGCCCTCGCAGACTACCTCGAATTCCTTATCCACAAAATCGGCATAATAATCGCCCATTCTGATTTCCTGCTCGTTTACGATTATATCCGCTCTTCTCTGTCTTTCGCCCTCGTCTACCTGATAGGGCATTTCTGCGGCGGGGGTATCCTCCTCCTCGGAATAAGCAAAGCATCCGAGTCGCTGGAATTTAATCTCGTTCACAAACTCCGCAAGCTCTGTGAACTGCTCCTCCGTTTCCCCGGGGAAGCCTGTTATAAGCGTAGTTCTCAGCACTATGTCAGGTATCTCTCGTCTGAGCTTTGCGAAAAGCTCTGTAAGGCTCTTCTTATCGCTCTTTCTGTTCATAGCCTTAAGTATCTCATCATTGCAATGCTGAATGGGTATATCCATATAATTCAGCACCTTTTCTTCGGTTTTGATAACCTCGATAAGCTCGTCGGTGATACGCTCGGGGTAGCAGTATAAGAGTCTTATCCACTTTATGCCGTCAATTTTGCAAAGCTCCTTTAAAAGTTCAGCAAGGGCGTACTTCTTATATAGATCGATACCATAGGCGGTAACGTCCTGGGCTACTATTACAAGCTCCTTAACGCCGTCTGCCGCAAGAGTCTTTGCCTCCTCTATGATATTCTCCATCTTTCTGGAACGCATCTTACCTCTTATCATAGGTATAGCACAGTAGGAGCAACAGTTACTGCAACCGTCGGCAATTCTTAAATATGCATAGTGAGGCAGGGTTGACTGCAATCTCTTACCCTCCATATTGTGACATTCCTTTTCGCCGAAGGCTATAACCTTTTTATCAAGGAGGACTGTGTTTATTGCTTCTACTATATCGTCGTTCTTTGCGATACCTAAAACGCCGTCAAGCTCGGGGAATTCCTCGCTCATCTGCTCTCTGTAGCGCTCTGCAAGACAGCCTGTAACGATTATCTTCTTATTTATCTTATCTTCCTTACGGCTGATAGCCTCCATTATCTCCTCGATAGCCTCTTCCTTGGCGCTCTGGATAAAGCCGCAGGTATTTATCACTACCACGTCGGCAAGTCCCGCCTCGTTAACTATCTTAAAGCCTGCGTCGGCAATCTTTGCCAGCATCAGCTCCGCATCACACTGATTCTTGGGGCATCCGAGGGATACCATACCAACCTTTACTACTTCTGCCATTTCTCTTTTACCTTTCTTTTCTATATATTAATACTATTCGTAAAACTCATAGTCGTCATTATCGTCGTCGTTTTCTTCACGGACAAGTCGCATTGCGGTCTTTATATCATCGTAGGAAAAGCCCCGCCTTGCAAGTGCCGCCGTAACTTTCTGCACGCTCGCATAATCGGAAAAATCCAGCTTATTTATATATTTTTTATTTATAAGCTCCTTTATCTCTTCGATAAAATCCTCGTCGTCATATTCTTCTTCGCAAAGCGCAATAAGGCCTTCGGGCAAGCCTCTGCGCTTTAACTCAAAGCGTATCTTTGACTTGCCCCAGCCCTTGTTCATATAATATCCGTATAATTTTTTTGAATACTTCTCTTCATCAAGATAGCCGTATTCCTTCATTATCTCCACCGTAAGACTGCAAAGCTCGGGGGGATAATTCTTTATGAGCTTATCGTAAAGCTCCTTTGCGGAATGATCCCGCTGTGCCAGTATGTAAAGGGCACGGCGTTTCGCCTTTACTCTTTCCTCTTCCGTATAGGGCATCAGCTATCGAGATCCTCGGGATTGAAGGCTTCAAAATCCGTATCAGCTTCTACTACAACGCTCTTCTTACCGCTACGCTTTTTAGGCTTTGCGGCTTCTTCCTCGGTTACCTTTGAAGCATTCTCGGAAATAGCCTCTAATTCCTTTTCTGCATCGCCCTCGTCGTCGTTTTCTCCGTCAGGCTCTACCGATAAATCTATCTTCTCAAGATTATCCATTATGAGCTTTTCTATTTCAAGTCTTACGTCCTCGTTGTTCTGTAAGAACTTCTTGGTATTCTCTCTGCCCTGACCGAGTCTTTCACCATTATAGCTGAACCAGGCACCGCTCTTCTTGATAAAGCCTAAATCCTCGCCCATGGTTAAGATTTCGCCGAGTCTTGAAATACCCTCGCCGAAAATCATATCGAACTGTGTTTCCTTGAAGGGAGGAGCAACCTTGTTCTTTACAATCTTACACTTTGTGGTGTAGCCGATGATTTCGCCGTCCTCGGTAATCTTTTCGCCACGTCTTACTTCAATTCTTACGCTGGCGTAGAATTTAATCGCTCTACCGCCGGGTGTGGTTTCGGGGTTACCATACATAACGCCTATCTTTTCACGAACCTGGTTTATGAATATTGCAACCGTGTTGGACTTTGAAATTACACTGGTCAGCTTTCTCATAGCCTGGGACATAAGTCTTGCCTGAACGCCTACGAAGGAGTCGCCGATTTCACCGTCAATTTCTGCCTTTGTAACCATAGCGGCTACGGAGTCGAGTACGATAATATCGATAGCGCCTGAACGGGCAAGGGTTTCCATAATTTCGAGAGCCTGTTCACCTGTGTCAGGCTGGGATACGATGAGGTTATCAATATCAACGCCCAGCTTTCTTGCATATACGGGATCGAGTGCGTGTTCAACGTCGATGAATGCCGCAATGCCGCCCTTCTTCTGTGCCTCTGCTATTGCATGGAGAGTAACGGTAGTCTTACCGCCTGATTCAGGACCGTAAATTTCAACGATACGTCCTTTGGGAAGACCGCCTATACCTAATGCGTGGTCAAGACCGATAGAGCCTGTAGGAATAGTTTCCACGTTCAGCTTCTTGTTGTTTTCTGCACCAAGGAACATAACCGCGCCCTGACCGTAGGTCTTGATAATATGATCCATTGCGGTTTCAAGAGCCTTTTTCTTTTCCTCGGGAGTGGTAGGGTGATTTACTACCGATACGTTCTTTTTGTTATTTGCCTTTGCCAATTTTCATTCATCCTTTCTAGGTTATTTATTCTTTTATCTTACGTGTTTATTTTACCATCTGTAGTGTACGATAATCCGTACTCTGATTTGCTATTTTACCGCCATAACGATTCGGTCAAGTCCGCTGTAATCCTTTATTATAATGGGATTGTAGCCAATCTCCTCCATAAGAAGCGAAACGGCTCTTCCCTGCTCCTCGCCTATTTCCACCGCAAAGAGTCCGCCCTTTTTCAGCTTTTTATCGTAGGTTTTAAATATCCTGCGGTAATAGTCCAGTCCGTCGTCACCGCCGAAAAGTGCGGTTTCAGGCTCGTATCTGACCTCCGCCTGGAGCTTTTCCATATCCCTTTTATTTACGTAAGGGGGATTTGAAAGTATCGCCGACAGACTGTCGTCTGCTATTTTTTCTATAACCGATTTGTCGAATATATCGCCCTTTACTGCGGTTATGAGCCTTTCGGCATTGTTAAGGGTTATGTTTCTTTCAAGATAGGAAAACGCCTTTTCGGATAGCTCCACCGAGATGCATTTTTCTCCTGTCTGCCTTGCTACCGTAATACCGATACAGCCGCTACCCGCACATAAATCCGCAAAGCCGCCGCCGGATTTTTTCAGATGCTCTATTGCCTTTTCGCAAAGCAATTCGGTTTCGGAACGGGGGATAAGCACTCCTTCGCCCACAAGAAAATCATAGCCGTAAAATTCCCAATGACCGAAAATATACTGTAACGGCTCGCCCTTTGCTCTGCGCTGGGCCATCTGCATACATTTTTCATACTCGGTATCGGTAAGAGATTTATCGTCATAGCATCTGCCCACGACCTCTCTTATTATTTCCCTTGCCTCAAACTGAAAATCCTCGTTGCCGCTATCAAGGAGCATTTGTTCTATCTGCTTTTTTAAATCGGATATTACCATTTTGCATCCTCGGGATTTTCGGGTATAACCGGCTTTACCGCCGCTATAGCTATTTCTATCATCTCATCGGCAGGCTCCTTTGTGGTAAGACGCTGGATGCCAAGACCGGGAGCGGAAATTATTCTTGTAATTATATTGTCATATCTTCCCGCAATTGTAATAAGCTCGTAGGAGATGCCTACTATAATGGGTAAGAAGATAATCTTACAGCAGATTCTTAAAATATTACCCATAGCCTCGGATACTCCGAAATTCTGAACGAATACTTCAGGGTTTAACGGGAGTAAGGTATATACTAAAATACTTATTGCTAAAGTGAGGAATATAAAGCTGGTACCGCATCTGGGGTGGAAGCGCTTGTACTTTCTGACGTTTTCTACCGTCAGCTCCTCGCCATGCTCATAGCAGAATATAGTCTTATGCTCTGCACCGTGATACTGATATAATCTTTTCATAGTGTCCATAAGGCTTGTAAGCCACAGATAGCCTATAAACAGACCTATCTTTATAACGCCCTCGATAAGTGAGCGGTAGGGAGATATATCCGCAGGCACTATCGCCTCAATACCTGTTGCTATAAGTGTAGGAAGAACTATAAAAAGCGCCAGCGCAAGACCTATACCGAGAATTGAAGAAATTATCATCAGTATGGAATTCATAGCGGAGTTGTCCTTTTTCTCTTCAGGCTTTGCCGCTTCGGTTTCTTCTGCCTTTACTTCTTCGGCTTCGGGAAGCTCTTCAGTCTTTTTCTTTTTCTTATCCTTTTCTTCTTCCTCTTCGTCGAACATACCGCTTATCTCACCGGATTTATTGATATACTTGTATCCGTCGATAAGCTGGGACACGAAGTTTATACAGCCTCTTATAAAGGGAGCCTTGTTATACCACTTCTTTTCCTTTCTGTCCCATTCTTCGATATAGATAGTCTTATCAGGCTTTCTTACCGCCATTGCGCCCTTATCAGGACCTAACATCATTACGCCCTCGATAAGCGCCTGACCGCCTACCCTTGTCTTGAATTTTTCTGTTGACTTTTCCTTTGCCATATTTATACCTTTCTTTATATTCTGTCGGCTTTGCCGCTTATCTCTATATTACCATCGGCAACGTAATTTCCGCTCTTGTGTATTTGCCAAGCTCGCTCTTTATTTCGAGCTTGCCGCCGTGGGCGGTGTTATGCATACCGAAGGATATGCATAACTGTCCGATACGCAGGGAGCAAATCTTTGATTTGCGTATCTGCGAGGACAATCAAAATAAACGATCATTACCTTATACCACCATCGGCAGAGTTATTTCCGCTCTTGTGTACTTACCAAGCTCGCTCTTTATTTCGAGCTTACCGCCATGGGCGGTGTTATGCATACCGAAGGATATGCATAACTGTCCGATACGCAGGGAGCAAATCTTTGATTTGCGTATCTGCGAGGACAATTTTAATAAACAATCATTACCCTTTATACTACCATCGGCAGAGTTATTTCTGCTCTTGTGTATTTGCCGAGTTCGCTCTTTATTTCAAGTTTTCCTCCATGAGCAGTAATAATCTCATCCGCTACTGCAAGACCGATACCCGAGCCTCTTACGGTATTGTTAGCCTTGAAGAATTTCGTCTTTATCTTTGCAAGGTCGTTTTCCGCTATGCCGCATCCGTCATCCTCTACCGCAATAGTTACCTCGTCCTTGTCGATAATTACCGATACGGCTATCTGTCCGCCCTCGGCGGAATATTTTATCGCATTGTCTATAATATTTATAAATACCTGTCTTATACGGTTTCTGTCGCCGTAGATGGTTACTACCGACTGGGGCTCATCATATAAGATAGTTTTGTTTTCAAGTCTTGCCTTTTCGGAATAGATTATGACCGCATCGGTAAGCTCTGCAAATAGATCCATATTCTCCTTATTGAGATAGAATCTGCCGCCCTGCATTCGTGAGAAGTCCAGTAGCTCCTCCACCATATCGGATAATCTGCCCGTTTCCTCGGATATTACCTTCATACCCTTTTTGGCGGTCTGCTTGTCGTCAAGATTTTCCGCTACCGTTTCGCTCCAGCCCTTTATTGCCGTAAGCGGTGTACGAAGCTCGTGGGAAACCGAGGAGATAAAGTCGTTCTTTATGCTTTCCGAGTTTTTAAGCTCTGACGCCATATAGTTGAATACTCTGCACAGTTCACCCAGCTCGTCGTCGCTTTCTTCGTCGATATGC
>JAFQUH010000013.1 GCA_017408635.1 Ruminiclostridium sp.
CTATCTGTGGCTCTACACTTGCTCTTATGGATGCAGGTGTTCCGATCAAGAAGCCTGTTGCAGGTATTTCCTGCGGTCTTATCACAGAAGGTGACAGATGGGATACAATGATTGATATCCAGGGTGTTGAAGACTTCTTCGGCGATATGGACTTCAAGGTAGCAGGTACACACGACGGTATCACAGCTATCCAGATGGACCTTAAGATTGACGGTCTTACACCTGAAATCATCCGTCAGGCTATCGAAACAACTCACAAGGCTAGAAACTACATCCTTGATGAAATTATGCTCAAGGCTATTGCTCAGCCTCGTCCTACAGTTAATAAGTACGCTCCCAAGATGCTTAACTATAAGGTACCTGTTGACAAGATCCGTGAGGTTATCGGTACAGGTGGTAAGGTTATTCAGAAGCTCTGCGCAGACTTTGAGGTTAAGATTGATATCGATGAAGAAGGTAACGTATTTGTTTGCGGTCAGGATCTTGACAAGGCAAACAACTGCATCGCTATGATCAAGGCTATCGTATCTCCTCCTGAGGTTGGCGCTATCTACAAGGGTAAGGTAGTTCGTATTATGAGCTTCGGTGCTTTCGTAGAAATCGCTCCCGGTAAGGATGGTATGGTACACGTTTCCGAGCTTGAAAACAGAAGAGTTGAAAAGGTTGAAGACGTAGTTTCTATAGGCGATGAAATCATCGTAAAGGTTCTTGAAATCGATAATCAGGGCAAGATCAGACTTTCCAGAAAGGCTGCACTTGCTGAAATCGAAGCAAAGAAAAAGAACGGCTGATTAATTTAAAAAATAACCCCCGAAGGATGTTAAAAAAATCCTTCGGGGGTTTTGTCTTTAGCAATACGACTTGATTTCTTCGAGAATGTCTATAAAACGTTTATCGTCTTTCATCCAGCTATGTAAATCGCTTTTTGATATGAAAGCCATAAGATTTTCGTATAGACTTTCCTGCGAGTGCTTCATTACGTTTTCAGAGTTGTTTTCGCAATAACAAAGCCACGGAACGTCGTATTTTGTTTTGTCGGGTCTTTTTTCACAATTATCAGCGTATAGTAATGCCTTTTCAAGATATTTAATCGTTTTTTCTTTATCGCCTATTCCGACGTATAGATTAAGTATCTGAAGTGCATTGGTAAATAATTGTCTGAAACCTGAATTTTCACCGCCAATCAAAAGAAGTAATTTTTCTGCCATATGAGAAATTTCTAATTTTTCTTCAAAAGAGTATTCACCGCGTTTTCTTAATTCGTATACGTTGTGGTATAATCCTATCGTGAAATACAGTATATTCTTTTGGTATTCCTCGGTAGCTTCTTTTCCTTGCATGGTCTGGGGAAGGAGCATTTCACGGCAGGTAGGCATAAACGGGGCCTTTTTAGCTATTTCCTTGGCTTTTTCATACTCACCTATCTCCAGATAATTAAACACTAGCATCTGACGACAACAACCACCCTCGTCAAAATTTTCATCTGCATAATGAAGCGCCTTTTTTAGCAACTCGATAGTTTCTGATGCAGCGTTTTGTTTGTCTGTTTCGGGATATGCTTCTCCGCTTTGAAAATATAAGCTGTATAATGATTGTGCAAGACAATAAAGCAATCTGGATTCATTTGGAAAGTCTATAAGAGCTTGTCGTAAAAGCTCTATTGATTTCTTGGTATCTCCGTTATTGTGCAGTATTCTGTTCTTTTTAAGAACTTCTTTGATTTTTTCTTCCTTACGTGTTATATCAAAGCCGATTATTTCATCAATGCTTACGTCGAAATAACTCGCAATGGTCGGTAACAGTGTTATATCGGGATAAGTTGCACCGTTTTCCCAGCGGCTTACAGCCTGGGGTGATACGCCGAATGCTTCGGCAAGCTGTTCTTGTGTATGCTCTTTTTTTAATCTTAATTCCTTCAGGTTTTCGCCAAGTTTAAGCATAGTATTTTCCTCCTTATACGTGTTGGAGCTCCTGATATAATAATACCTTATTATTTTCCTTTTGTCTATTGCTCATTTGTTGAGGATGATTCAACTGTAGTGAGAACTATGAAATATATAAAAAATCCCGTATCTTTCGGATACGGGATAAATTTCGTGACTTACTTATTCGATTAATATTGCCTGAGATTCCATACTGGTGTACATCTCAACAAAGGTATCGGTCATAACGTTAAGAGTTTTACCGTTATCAGATATAAGTATTACTTCTGAATTATTATATCCTATCATTGTGTAACAACGAGGTGACATCTTTCCTACGAATTCATCGCCTTTATCAGTTACCCAGGTATAATCCTCAACAGGTACAGCAGCGTTACCTGTAATTGTACCCCAGACAACAATCGGCTTATTCTGATCAATGTAGCCCTTTAAAGCTTCAAGGTCAGCGCCTGAAATATCCTTGACAGTTCTGCCCTTGCATTTCGATTCATTGTCTGCATAGAAGTCTTTAAGCATTTTAATGATCGGTGGTGCAAAATAGAAGGAAAGCGTTCCTTTAGGGTTGCCTATGAGCTTGTCCCAGGGGGATTCTGTGCCGTCAACGTAGGACGTACTTTCTACGATAGGAGCATAGGCTCTTAATTTTGTGGGATCAATAGATACGCCATAGTATCCGAGGACTGCAGCAGAAGCGGTTATAGCGGAGCCACCGGGAATAAAGGGTCGCCCATCAAGACCTTGTACGTCTATTTTTACTTCGTTACCTCTGTCAATTATAACGTCGGCAAGGGAAGAGTTGTTCTGATCTTCGGGAATTACGATTGTATTGCTGCACGCAGTGGATGTAAGAATGCATGCGGTTAAAAATAAAGCTACAATTGATTTTTTTCTCATTTTCAGCCCTCGCAAATTTATACATTTAACCGAAAGATTGCTTTCAGTTACTTATTATCCTATTTTATCATAATAATTAGTAAATGTCAATAAAAAAACATATTTTTGAGTTTTTTATTTGTTTATATTGATTTTAAGTCCGGTTTGTAGTATAATTAATATATATTTGTAAAAAAGGAAATCAGAAATGACGGCAGACGAAGAATATATGACACTTTGTATTGAGCTTGCAAAAAAAGCGGCTGAAAAAGGCGAGTGTCCTGTTGGTGCAATCGTTGTTGATAGAAACGGTTGTGTTATCGGTAAAGGCTACAACAAACGAGAAACCTGCAGCTCTCCTACGGCACATGCGGAGATACTTGCAATAGAAGAAGCCGCAAGGACACTTAATTCCTGGCGGCTGTCAGATTGCACCTTGTACGTTACGTTAGAACCTTGCCCGATGTGTGCAGGCGCTATAATAAATTCAAGGATAAAAAGGCTTGTGTATGGAGCTTTTGATGAAAAGGGAGGAGTCTGCGCTTCTCTTATGAATATTTTTGATTATCCCTTTAATCATAAGCCGCTTGTACGAAGCAGAATTATGATGGAGGAATGCTCAAAGCTGCTTACGGATTTTTTTAAAAATCTGCGATAAATAATCACATACCTTTTATTGCTTTTTTATACAGCACCTCTGTCAGTATGAAGGCAGAGGCAACAAGAGTAGTAATAGCGGCGGTGATAAGTAAAAAGGTTTTCATATTAAACTCCGTTTCGTGATTAGTCTTTGTCGATGTTCAGAATTCTGGATTCGGTGTTCTTTATAAGGCTTAAGAGTGCCGTGCCTCTTTTTTCAAAGTCTTCTTCGATAGAGCTAGTGGTTATGCTTGGGGCATTAGGCGAGCTTTCGCTTTTTGCTGCAGATAAAGCCTTGCTTTCATCAACACAGATAGCTGAATTTATAAGATAGGGGGCTGTCTGGGCGGGGATTCTGAAAATATTCTTATCATTCTTCGTATTTGTAAGATGCGTTATTCTGAAGGCTTTGTAAACCGAAAGCATAAGCATAGATGAGATATTCTTGGTCAGCTTGGCTGACTTGATTCTGCCAAGAAGGTTGAATATGATCTCAACGCTGTTGACAATCAGCTTTTTGTTAAGCGTCAGCATCAGGTCACCGCTACGGGATTCGTTCTTGTCATTGAAATTGGTTTCAGGTATATCCTTTTCGGTGATTATTTCACCGCTGGATACGGGAGAACGCCCCAGAAGGTAGTCGGTTGATACGTTATAGTAATCTGCGGCTTTTACAAGAAAATCAAGTCCGCATTCTCTTTTGCCTTTTTCGTAATGGGAAAGAAGAGCCTGTGCTACGTCAAGATCGGTAGCCACCTGCTTTTGTGTAAGTCCATGCTCTTTTCTGAGTAACGATAATATACGAGGAAACTCGTTGTTCATTTCTATTCACTCCGTTTCATATTTCGCAAAGTATATTATAACTCAAATATTTCTGAAAGTAAAGCGCAATTTTATACAAAAAACGACACCTATTTTTAGCAATTAAAACAATTTCAGGTGTAAAATACAAAATTTATATATAAAACGTGAAAAAAAGAAAGGAAACACAATGAAAAATTACAGAATTTATATGATAAGACACGGTATAACGCAAGGTAATCTTGACGGCAGATATATCGGAACAACGGATTTACCCCTGTGTGAAGAAGGTGAAGAGGCAATATCCTCTTTAAAGGCTCTTGATATTTATCCGAGAGTTCAGAAGGTATATTCAAGTCCGCTGAAGCGTTGTCTTCAGACTGCAGATATCATTTATCCGGACAGGCTTCTGAAAAGAATCGATAATATAAGTGAATGTGATTTCGGCGATTATGAAGGAAAAACCCAGCAGGAGTTAAGCGGTGACGAAACATATCTTGAATGGCTTAAGGGTGGATATGATGCGGCACCTCCGAACGGCGAGAGCTTCGGTCATTTTACGTTACGTTGTCTTGACGGACTTGAAGAGATATTCAAGGATATGATGGCTAACGAGGTCACTACGGCGGCGGTTATAACCCATTCAGGCGTAATTATGAATCTGCTTTCAGGATACGGACTTCCTAAGCTTAAGCCTATAGATTTTGCCTGCAATCAGGGAGAGGGCTTTGAGATACAGTTAAGTACGTTTTTATGGCAACACGGTCCTGTATTTGAGATTACGGGAAAATTATTCTGATTTATATATAGAAAGGTAGTTACAATGGACATTTTACAGCAGATAGCAAAGGAATTTAAAATTAAAGATGAGCAGGTTAAGAAAACTGTTCAGCTTATCGATGAAGGAAATACTATTCCTTTTATTTCACGATACAGAAAGGAAATGACAGGCGGTCTTGACGATCAGCTTTTAAGAGAGCTCAGTGACCGTCTTACATATCTACGAAATCTTGAACAGAGAAAGAACGAGGTTTCCGCTTCTATCGAGGCGAGCGGTAATATGACTGAAAAGATTGCCGAAGACCTTCTGAATGCGGTTACTCTTGCAGAGGTAGAGGATATTTACCGTCCCTTCAAGCCTAAAAGAAAAACAAGAGCCAGCATTGCAAAGGAAAAAGGCTTACAGCCTCTTGCCGATTTTATTATGGAACAGACGCTTGCTTCTGTAAACAGAGAGGCTGAGCTGTATATTGACGAAGAAAAGGGTGTTGCTTCAGTTGAAGAGGCTATTGCCGGTGCGTCGGATATTATTTCAGAAGCGGTTTCCGATGATGCCGATCTTCGTAAAAAGCTCTACGAGGAATATTGGGGATTTGCGATGATCGAAACAAAAGCAACCGATCCTGAAGCAGATACCGTTTATAAGAACTACTATGATTATAGTGAAAGAGGCTCTAAAATACCTGCACACAGACTTCTGGCTATTGACAGAGGCGAAAGAGAAGAGGCTATAAAGGTTTCCGTCGTTCCTGATGAGGAACGAATTATGAAGCACATATTCAAGGCATACGTTAAAGCGGAGAACGAAAACGGTAGAATAGTCCGTGCCGCCTGTGAGGATAGCTACAAGCGTCTTATTCATCCTTCACTTGAAAGAAGAATGAGAAGTGAGCTTACAGAAAACGCCTGCAATAGTTCTATTCATATTTTCTCCGATAATTTAAGACAACTTCTGATGCAACCTCCCGTTAAGAATTCCGTTACACTCGGTCTTGATCCTGCTTACAGAACAGGTTGTAAGATTGCGGTTGTTGATGGTACGGGTAAGGTAATAGATACCACCGTAATTTATCCCACACCACCTCATAATAAAATTGCTGAAGCGAAGGCTACGATAAAGAAGCTTATTGCAAAGCATGGAGTTACGGTTATTGCTATCGGCAACGGAACCGCAAGCCATGAGAGTGAGGTATTTGTGGCAGAGCTTATCAGAGAAATTGATACAAAGGTAAGCTATATGGTAGTATCCGAAGCGGGTGCCAGCGTGTATTCCGCAAGTAAACTGGCGGCAGAAGAATTCCCTGAATACGACGTATCCTTAAGAAGTGCGGTTTCCATCGCAAGAAGACTTCAGGATCCTTTAGCAGAGCTTGTTAAAATCGATCCCAAAGCGATAGGTGTAGGACAGTATCAGCACGATATGCCTCCTGCCCAGCTTTCCGATGCGCTCGGTGGTGTTGTAGAGGGATGTGTAAACAACGTTGGTGTTGATCTCAATACCGCATCGGTATCGCTTTTAAGCTATGTTTCGGGTATAAATAATACTGTGGCAAAGAATATCGTTGCATACAGAGAAGAAAACGGAAAATTCACCCGCAGAAGCGAGCTTCTGAAGGTTGCAAAGCTCGGCAAGAAGGCGTATGAGCAGTGTGCAGGCTTTATGAGAATTTCAGATGGTAAGAACCCTCTTGACAGCACCTCCGTTCATCCCGAAAGTTATAAGGCGGCAGAGGCGCTTCTTGACAAATGCGGATTTAAGCTGGCAGACGTAAAGGGCGGTATTCCGGGTATAAAGGAAAGTGTGGATACTATCGGCGTAAAGAAGCTCTCCGAAGAGCTTGAAATAGGTACTATGACCTTAACCGATATAGTAAAAGAGCTTGCAAAACCCGGAAGAGATCCCAGAGATGAGCTTCCTGCTCCTTTACTCAGAACTGATATAGCTGATATAGATAGTCTGCAGCCGGGAATGATACTCAGCGGTACGGTAAGAAATGTAATAGATTTCGGTGCATTTATTGATATCGGCGTGCATCAGGACGGACTTGTCCACATCTCCCAGCTTTCTGATAGCTACGTAAAGCATCCTCTGGACGTAGTGAAGATAGGTGATATTGTAAAGGTTAAGGTTCTCGATATCGATGCGTCAAAAAAGCGTATTTCGCTCACGATGAAAGGAATATAAAATGATTGATGCCGTAATTAACTGGAATGAAGAAAGTATAAAGGAATACGTAAGATATACGATTATAGAAAAAAATAAAAGCACTAAAGTAGGTCTTACGGTATATATGATTCTTATGGCGGCCATCGCTGTGGTTGCCCTTGTTGCCGCTTTTATTACGGGCATGATGTGGCTTCTTATCGCCACAATATGTGCCGGACTTATGGCAGTTATATTTATCGCAGTGCTTTTCTATGCGATAAGAAGATACTCGAAGGATATTTACGAGCTTAACAGCGGTAGCACACTTAACGGTGTTGAGATAACTGCAACTGCTTTATGCTTTAAAAAGGATGACGTCAACAAAGGACTTTTATCCTGGGATTCGGTTACAGAAGTGGATTTTAACAAGGATACCGCTTATATTACGACTGCTGAAGGATTTCTTATTATCGTCGAAAAGAAGAATATCAGGGAAGGCTCTATCGATGAGCTTAAAAAGATAGTTTCCGAAAAGCTGGTGAAACAGGGTGATTAACTATCAGCTTGAAACAGATAAGATAATAAAAAATCTTGACAACGTTCCAAGACTCTTTCTTCACGCTTGTTGCGCACCCTGTAGCAGTTACGTGACCGAGTATCTGTCTGAATATTTTGATATAACGGTTTTCTTCTATAATCCCAATATCACGGAATATGAAGAATATCTGAAAAGAAAAAATGAGCTTATCCGATTTATAAGTGAGATGAAGTTCAAGAATCCTGTCAGCTTTATAGATGGTGATTATTCTCCGGAGGCTTTTTTTGAGATATCAAAGGGCAGAGAAGAGTTGTGCGAAGGCGGAGCAAGATGTTTTGACTGTTATCTGTTAAGACTCGAAAAAACCGCTGTAATGGCAAAGCAAGAAAACTATGATTATTTCTGTACTACTCTTTCGGTAAGTCCTCATAAAAATTCACAGAAGTTGAATGAAATCGGCGGACAGTTAAGCGAAAGGTATGGAATAAAATATCTTTTTTCTGATTTTAAAAAGCGCAACGGATATAAGCGTTCGATCGAGCTTTCGGCACAGTATAATCTTTACAGACAGAACTATTGCGGATGCATATATAGTAAAGCTCAGTCTGAAAAGAAGGGCATAACAGAAAAAGAATAAAATTTTTGCGGAATCTTATGAAAAAGTGTTGTAAATCAGATTGATTTATGCTAAAATATTAAAGGCTAAAATTTAGCAAAGAATTTTAATGAGGTGATAGACAATGACTGCAGACCCTTGTGGGAAAAGTTTAAAATTAGAATAACTGTGCAGGAATTGTCATTGGCATAGACTCTTTCTGCATAGAGAAAGAGGTTTATTATGCTTAAGTTTTACAAAACAGTAAATAACAGTATCGTTGAGATTGAACAAGCAGAGCCCGGTTGCTGGATATCTGCAGTTTCTCCTACAGAAACGGAAATCTCGACCTTACAGAATGATTTTAACATTGAACGTGATTTTATCCGCTCTGCACTCGACGAAGAAGAAAGCTCCCGTATCGAAAGTGATGACGGAAAGACTCTTATAGTCCTCGACTATCCTGTAGCTGAAAAAGTATCTGACGAAGACGACGTTATCAGCTATTACACAATGCCTATGAGTATTATTCTCACCGAGTGTAACGTAATTACCGTATCACTCAAAGAAAATTCCATTATTGATGATTTTTCAAAGGGTGTAGTAAAGGGTATACAGACACAGTATAAAACACGTTTTATTTTCAGTCTTCTGTTAAGAACGGCAGGCAAGTATCTGCAGTACCTCAAACAGATTGATAAGTTATCGGGATATGCTGAAGCACAGCTCCAGAAATCTATGAAGAATAAGGAATTAATCCAGCTTTTAGGTCTTGAAAAATCCCTTGTCTACTTCTCAACGTCGCTTAAATCAACCGAAAGTGTACTTGAAAAGATACTTCGTGGCAGAGTAATCAAGCTTTACGAAGAGGATCAGGAGCTTCTTGAAGACGTACTTATCGAAGTAAAGCAGGCTATTGAGATGAGTAGTATTTATTCCAATATCCTGTCAGGTACTAGAGATGCTTTTGCGAGCGTAATTTCCAATAATATGAATACTGTAATGAAGGTACTTACTGTCCTTACAATCATCATGGAAGTGCCGACGATCGTGTTCAGCTTTTACGGTATGAACGTGGGACTTCCTATGCCTTACGCCTGGTTCCCGATAGCACTTTCTACGGTGCTGGCTGTTATTGTTGCTATACTTATTACAAAAACTAAATTCTTCAGATAAAATATACCGTTTTCGGAGGTAGTATGGAAAAGGTTAAACTGTCAATCTGCGGGCGTGATTTTGCTCTTAAAACAGAAAATCCCGAGAAACTTGAAAAGGTTGCCGCTGATCTTTCACATAGAATAAAAACCGTCAAGGAGATGGGGGTAACGATGTCTTTTACAGATATCGTTATGCTTGTTGCTCTTGATATCGCAGAAACAAATTATGATAATTCTCAGATCATCGCTGAAGCAGAAGCGAGCGAAGAAAAAATCAGAGAAACGGAAGAAAAGGCTGCAAAGGAAATCAATATCGGAAAAGAGAAGATATCTTCACTTGAAGCGGAGCTTGCAGAACTTAAGGTTTCTTTATCTCAGTCCCAGGACGAGCTGAAGGCGTTAAAGACACAGTATGCTGGCGTTGATCCTGAAGCTGAGGTTAAGCTCATTGAAGAAAACAGAACACTCAGCAATCAGATAAAGGCACTTCAGGATAAGAATGATAGTCTTGAAGAAGCTATCGCAACGCTTGAAGCTGAATGCACTAATGCTGAAGAAAAGAGCAGTCAGGCAGCAGCTGCTGAAGCTGAAATCCTACAGTTAAAAACTGCTTTATCCGATGCCCGTGATGAAATAACAACGTTAAAAGAACAACAGATTAGTATCGATACAGAAGCTGAAGCAAGACTCATAGAGAAAAATAAGTCGCTTGAGGATCAGTTGAAGTCACTTCAGGCTATAAATGACAGACTTGAAGAAACGATAAAAGCGCTGGAATCAAAAAATGAAACAACGGAAATGGAAAATACCGAATCCGCTAGTGAAGAAATCGAGCAGCTTCGAACGACAGTAGCTACATACGAAAAGACCTTTGACGAATATGCTACACAGAAAAACGCAGAGGTCAAAGCACTTAACGATGAGCTTAATGCTTTAAGAAAGAAATATTCCGATCTTTCCGCTCAGATGAACGAGATAGTGAACGACGGTCAGCTTACGTTATGAGTGAAATATTAGCACCTTGCGGTGGAATGGATAGCCTTATTGCCGCTGTAAATTCAGGAGCGGATGCGGTTTACCTGGGAGAAGAATTTTTTTCAGCCAGAAAAAATGCCGCTAATTTTAATTACGATCAGCTTTGCGAAGCAGTAAAGCTATGTCATTATTCTTCCGTAAAGGTATACGTAACACTTAATACACTTGTTTTTGATAAGGAGATCACCTTACTCAAAAAATCGATAATAAACTGCGCAAGGGCCGACGTTGACGGACTTATAATTCAGGATCAGGGCGTTGCAAAAATAGTTAAAGAGCTTGTTCCTGATATGCCTTTACACGCTTCTACCCAGATGACTGTAAATTCTCTTGAAGGCGCAAGACTTCTGAAAAGACTTGGCTTTTCAAGAGTAGTACTTGGCAGGGAATTATCCTTTGAACAAATAAAGACTATAACAGAGGGCTGTGATATAGAAACCGAAGTTTTTGTTCACGGGGCTCTTTGTGTATGTTTAAGCGGACAATGCTATATGAGTAGTGTTCTGGGTGGCAGAAGCGGTAACAGAGGCTTATGCGCACAGCCCTGCCGACTCAACTTTACGTCTGATAAAAGACAGAACGTTATTTCCTTAAAGGATCTGTCTGTAGTAGAGCATCTTAAGGAGCTTGAAAAAATCGGCGTAACGTCCTTCAAGATTGAGGGAAGAATGAAACGCCCTGAATATGTCGGTGGCACGGTAAACGCCTGCAGAACCGTTCTTGACGGTGGTGTTCCGGATCTTGAAAGTCTGAAATGCGTATTTTCAAGAAGTGGCTTTACCGACGGGTACTACAGAGATAATTTTGCTGATATGCAGGGCGTAAGAACAAAGGAAGACGTTATATCTGCACCGAAGGTACTTAATGCAATGAAGCAGTTTTATCATAAGCCTTATGTGAGGTATGATGTAAACTTATCAGCAGAAATAAAAGCGGGCAAGCCGATAGTTATAAGGGCAGAGGCTTGCGGATGTAATGCGGTTATAATAGGAAATGAGCCTGAAAAAGCCATCAATAAAGCAGTAGACGAAGAGTATATCGTAAAGCAGTTATCAAAACTCGGTGGTACTTTGTTTAAAGCGGGCGTAATATCCGCTAACGTAGAATCAGGACTTATGGTTTCTGCATCCGAGCTTAATGAAATGAGGAGAAAAGCGATCTCTTCTTTATCTGAAAAGATTCTCCAGAAGAATACGAATAATTATGAGATAAAACAACTCAAAGAAAAGAAATCAGATCCTGGAAAGAAGATAAGACCTGAATTCAGGTGTGAGGTAATGACCGCTGAACAGCTTTCGCAGGTGCTTTGCGAGGATGAATATAGTTATATATACGTTCCTATGAATCTACTTTCCGAAAATACAGAGGATAAGTTCAGAATCGTAATCGTTCCGCCGGTTTTTCTCGGTGATTGCGAAGAGAAGGTTATTTCTGTTCTGAAAAAACTCAAAGGCTATGGTTATGAAAACGTATGTGCGCATACTATGTCGCATATAGAAATCATAAATAAGCTTGGGCTGAAGGCTTTTGGCAGCTTCAGGCTAAATATAACCAACTCTTATGCATTGGATAGCTATCAGGAGCTTGGCGTTAAGGATGTTGTTTTATCACCCGAACTCATGATGCAGGATGCGCAGGATATCTGCGGAGGCTCGTCTATAAAAACAGGTATTATAGGATACGGCAAATTACCTCTTATGATAGTAAGACGATGCCCGATAAATAATAATAAGCCGTGTGGCAAAATCAAAAAGAAGGATTGTCCGCACAGTATCACCGACAGACAGGGGAATATAATGCCGTGTTACTGCGATGATAATGCGGTAGAAATTTTTAATCCTGATACACTTTACTTAAGCGACAGACAAAAGGATATACAGAAATTTGATTTTATACTTCTTAAATTTACTGATGAAAGGGATACAGGAGCAATTCTTGATATGTATCTTAATGACGTAAAGCCTGAAGGCAAGCTCACAAGAGGATTATATTACAGAGGAGTTCAGTAAAACGAAATAATATGAACATTCAAGTAAAAAAAGTAAATGAAAACGCTATATTGCCACATAGGGCAACTATCAGCAGTGCGGGAGCCGATCTTTATGCCTGCCTTACTGAAGATATAGTCATAAATCCGTCTGAAAGACTTCTTATCCCAACGGGAATAGCTATGGCTATACCGGAAGGATATGGTGGGTTTATTTTCCCGAGAAGCGGTACGGCGTCAAAATACGGCATATCGCTTTCCAACTGTGTCGGTGTTGTAGACAGTGATTACAGAGGTGAGATCAGAATAGCAATAATCAATCATAGCCGTGATTCTTATGTTATAAAAAACGGTGACAGAATTGCACAGATGGTTATTATGCCTGTTGATTTATGTAGCTATACCGAATGTGATTCGCTGGATGAAACAGAGCGTGGAGAAGGTGGCTTCGGATCTACCGGTAAGTAATAATGCAAGTTGCATAAATTACTGAAAAAAACTGCCAATTATTTATATAATTTTAAAGCGGTTTTTAGTTGTATGGAAGCGAAAAAAGTGCTATAATAGTATAGTGAATAGAAATATGTTAATATATAAGCGGAGGTAACAAAATGTTTTCAAAGGATATCGGTATCGATCTTGGTACTGCTAATACTCTTGTATATATGAGAGGTAAGGGCATAATTATCAGAGAACCCAGCGTAGTAGCTGTAGACGTAAAGCAGGACAGAGTGCGCTACGTAGGTCAGGAGGCAAAGGACGTTATCGGTCGTACACCCGGCTCTATCGTTGCTGTAAGACCTTTAAAGGATGGCGTAATTGCTGACTTCGATATGACTACAAGTATGCTTCAGGCGTTTATCAGAAAAGCCCTGAAGGGTCGTTCCTTCGGTCCTTCAAGAGTAAGGGTAATCATCTGCATTCCTTCAGGAGTTACTGCGGTTGAACGCAGAGCAGTAAAGGAAGCGGCACAGAATGCGGGTGCAAAGCGTGTATCTATAATTGAAGAGCCTATGGCGGCTGCTATAGGTGCAGGTCTTCCTGTTGCTGAGCCTACAGGTAGTATGATAGTTGATATCGGCGGTGGTACAAGCGAGGTTGCGGTAATTTCTCTCGGCGGTATCGTTTCTTCCCGTTCAGTAAGAGTAGCAGGCGATGAGTTTGATTCTGCTATCATTAACTATATCAAGAAAAAGTATAACCTTCTTATCGGTGAAAGAACTGCAGAAAACGTAAAGACTGCTATCGGCTCTGCTTTTCCTTACACAGATAACGAGCCTTCTATGGATATCAAGGGTAGAAACCTTTTAAACGGACTTCCCGAAAATATCACTATTACGTCAGAAGAGATAAGAGAAGCTCTTTCCGAACCCTTAAGCCACGTAATAGATGCTATCAAGGTTACACTTGAAAAGACTCCTCCCGAGCTTGCAGCTGATATTATCGATCAGGGTATCACACTCGCAGGCGGCGGTGCAAATCTCAAGGGCCTGGATCTTCTTATTCATAAGGAAACAGGTATGCCTGTAAAGATTGCAGAAAGACCTCTTGATTGTGTAGCTGATGGTACAGGTAAGGTACTTGAGAATATCGACAAGCTCGTAGATGTTCTCACAGACGATGATTCAAGATATTAATAAGTGAAATTAAGATTATGGCTAACTGTATTTTCAGTTAGTCATAATGTGTTATATATAGGACTGTAAAATACAGAGTAAAATACAAGGAGCAAAGGTAATGCGTGATTTTTTCAGCAGTGTAAAATTTAAAATTATAGTGTGCATATTTGCGCTTGTATTGGGTGTTGTAATATATGCGGCGGTATCAGGCGGCTTTTCAACTATCCCTGAAACAGTCATTACGACTATAACAAAGCCTTTTGTAGAAGCTTCTAACGCTATATCCAACTGGGTTGAGGATTCGCTTGACAAATTTACCAATGCAGATAAATATAAAAGTGAAAACGAAGAGCTTAAAGCAAAGCTGAATGAAATTTATAAGGGTATTATAGATTACGACGCTCTTAAAAGTGAAAACGAGCAACTGAAGGGAATTCTCAAGATAAAAGAAGAGAATAAGGATTTTGAGTTTTCTGCGCCTTGTAACATAATAGCGCATAACTCAAACGACGTTTACGGCGGATTTACCATCGACAGAGGCTCTGATGACGGAATTTCCCTTTATGATCCCGTTATGACTGCTGACGGACTTGTCGGAATGGTAAGTGAGATCGGACCGAATTTCGCAAAGGTTACAACTGTTATTTCAAATGAAATAAACATTGGTATTATGACTCTTGAAAGTAAGGCTGTAGGTGTAATCAACAATGACGTTGAGCACGCCAATGCGGGCGAGTGTCTTATGAGTTATATCGATAATCCCGAAAATATAAAAAAAGGCGAAATTATCAAATCTGTTGCAGGAGTAATTTTCCCGGGCGATCTTCTTGTAGGTACTGTCAAGGAAATATATATAGAAAACGGACTTGCGGTAAGAGTTACCATTCAGCCTGCGGTTGACGTTCATAAAATAACAGATTGTGTTGTTATAACTCATTTTAAAGGGCAGGGTGTTGTTGACTGATGAATTTCAGAATAGTAAATTTAGGCGTCACCACAAGAAAACAAGTTATAAAATCTGTTATAAGATGGGTGCTTTACACTTTACTGCTTGTTTTAGGCTTTGTCCTTCAGTCTACGTTACCGATTTATAACTGGCAGCCGTTTTTCGTTATTGCGATTGCTTGTGCGGTATCCTTTTATGAAGGAGAATTAAGCGGATGTATATTTGCCGCCTTTGCAGGATTTATGCAGGATCTGGCTACCGGTGGTCTTTTCGGCTTTACGTCGATATGGCTTGTACCTTGTTGTATGTTTGTGACGTTACTTGTAGTAAATCTTATACACAGAAACGTTATAAATTATCTGTGGATGACTGCGGCAACTCTTGTGATTACACAGCTTATGGAACTTTTGTTCAAGCATATATTATGGAGAAATCCTGATCTTGACATAATTATACTTCAGTATATGCTTCCGTCTGTCATTGTAACTATACCAAGTTCGGCTCTTATTTATCTTGTTGTAAAGCTTCTGAATAAAAAGTTAGGTATAGAAGTATCGGATGATGAAATCGGAAGTGTATTCCGTGGGGTAGATGTACACGAAGAAAAGGAAAGGTATTAACGGAGGATCAAATTGAGTAAGATTGGCAGACAGATACGAAATCTTGTGCTTGTTATAATGGTTATAGCCTTGTCTTTTTCCTGCACTCTTGAGCTTTTGCAGATACAGATAGTAGACGGTGAGTATTATCTTTCACAGACTACTGGTGTGTACGGTATAGACCAGACTGTTCAGGCATCCAGAGGTCAGATAATGACCTCAGACGGAGTTGTACTCAATTCCAATAAGCTGGTATACAAGGTCATTGTTCAGAAGGCTTTTTTTGAGAGCGGTACGGAAAATGACGTTATATGCAAGACACTGAAGATTCTTAAAGATAAGAATGAGGAATGGACGGATACTCTTCCTATAACCAAGACAACGCCATATAAGTTCACAGGTGATGAATACGAAATCGACGCTCTTCGTGAAGAACTTGAACTTGGTGTTTACGCTACCGCAGAAAACTGCATGAATGCACTTTACGAAAAATACAAGATATCAGACGTGTACGGTCAGGAAATGAGAAGAAATATAGCCGGCGTCCGCTATGAAATGCAGATAAGAGATTTTTCCTACGTAAACAGATACGTTATGGCAGAGGATGTAAAGCTGCAGACGGTTATAGAATTAAAAGAACAAAGCTTTATGCTAAAAGGTATAGATATTGTTGAAGAGCCTACAAGAGTGTATCTCGGCGGTGAGTTTGTACCTCATGTTCTCGGAAGAATCGGTGCGATTTCCGCAGAAGAGTACGAGGAGCTTGCTGATGAAGGGTATGCTCTGAACGACGTAACGGGCAAGTGGGGAATTGAAAGCGCTATGGAAAGTGTACTGCGTGGTAAAAACGGCATACGCACCATTTCAAAGGATTCTGACGGAAACGTTATTTCCGACCTTATAACTAAAAAGGCGCAGGAAGGAAATTCAATAAGGCTCACTATAGACTACGATTTTCAGAATGACGTTCAGGCTATACTTGATAATCATATAAACTGGCTTCATTATAATAACGATCCCACTCGTGGTAATAAGGTAGATGCGGGCGGGGTAGTGGTGCTTGATGCTAAAACCGGTGGCGTTCTGGCTATGGCAAATTACCCTAATTATGATATAAACGATTATATCAAGCTTATAAACGATCCGCCAAAGGATACCCCGAATCCGACCTATAACAGGTGCATTTACGGATTGTACAGACCGGGTTCTACTTTTAAAACGATAACTGCAACAGCGGCTCTTACTTCCGGCTTTGCCGATGAGCATACAGAGGTTTACTGTGGTGGTATATATACCTATTATTCCGACTATCAGCCCGGATGTATAATGGGCTTTGTCGGAGATATATCTGTTAAGAACGCACTGAGATACTCCTGCAACATATATTTCTACGATATGGGCAGACAAATGGGTATTGAATATCTTGCACAGGTTGCGGGATGGTTTGGTGTAGGACAGGACCTTAATCTTGAAATCGGTGGCTTTTCAGGTAAAATGAGTACGCCTGAATATATAGAGGATCTCGGTGGTGACTGGACTCCGGGTTCAACTATCCAGGCTTCTATCGGTCAGCTCGAAACAACTGTTACGCCACTTACACTTGCTACAATAGCGTTGACCTTTGCAAATGACGGTGTACGTTATCAGCCTTATCTTGTTGATAGTATTACAAACTACGATGGTACAAAGGTTGTAGAAAAAACTCAGCCTGTGGTTGCTAATAAGATTGATGCTGATCCGCATATCTTCGAGGTTATAAGAGAGGGTATGATAATGGTAGCCGATGACGTACAGTGGCCTATGGGCTCAGGAAGAACACAGCTGGCAGACCTGCCTTACGGCGTTGCTATAAAAACAGGTACGCCGCAGGTAACCGAGGATACCTTCAATTCTACCATTCTTGGTTATTATCCCGCCGAAGATCCCCAGATATGTTTTGGTATAGTTTTAGAAAAAGGCGAGTTTACAAGACTTATGATAAGAAACATTATCGAGTCGTATTTCTACGATAATTATCAGCCTGTTATCAACGAAAAAGGCGAGGTAACTCTCCCCTGGGGCGGAAAAGATACTAATACACCGGGCAGACCTGAAAGAGATTTCTTTAAAAAAGAGAATAACAGTTAATTTTTTGAACAATATGCACAAAAAACGCACGCCTGATTTTGTTTATTTAACAAATTTTTAAAATTATGCATAAAAACCCTTTATTTATCTGTTCTTTTATGGTACAATATCTTAAGATAGATAAATATGATAGCGAAAATTTTTAGTAAAAAAGGAGAGCGATATTTATGTCACAGATTATAGCAGTTACAGCGGGTAAGGGCGGTACAGGTAAATCTACCACATCCGCGAATGTTGCTCGTTCGCTTGCCACTTTAGGAAAAAGAACACTTTTAGTTGAGCTTGACTTCGGTCTTAGATGTCTTGATATCATGCTTGGTATCAAGGATAAGATAAAGCACGATATCGGCGAATATCTCGAAGGTAAAATAGATATTCTTACAGCTACCACAAAGGTAGAAACCGTCGAGAATCTGTATCTTGTATGTGCTACAAGAAACCCCTTCATAGATATCAATCCCGAAAAGATTATGGGTGTATGTGAAGAAATGCGTCAGCATTTTGATTATATTATCATAGATACAGCCGGTGTTGGTAGCTCTGTATTCAGCGTTATCAAGGCTGCCGAAATGATTCTTATGGTCACAACACCTGATACCGTATGTGTAAGAGACGGTGCTATTCTTTCCGACTTCCTTTACGTAAAGAACTGTACAAATCAGCGTCTTGTAATCAACAAGGTAAGTCAGAACTTCAAGGAAGAAGAAATTCTTTATGACTTAGATGAGGTTATGGATTCCGTAGGTATTCAGCTTATCGGTGTTGTACCCGAAGATAACAACATTAAAATCTGCGGTGCAAAGGGTATGCCCCTGCCTCCTTCATGTGCAGGTGCAAAGGCTTATATGGCTATCGCAAGCAGAATTCTCGGCGAGGACGTTCCTCTTACAATCAACATTAACTAATACGTAAACATAAAGCATTATAAACGAAATTCATCGAAGAGGTTAGATTATGAATATTGCAATAATTGCACACGATTCTAAAAAAGAACTTATGGTACAGTTCTGTATTGCATACTGCGGTATATTAAGCCGACATAATTTATGCGCTACAGGAACAACAGGAAAGCTTGTTTCAGAGGCTACAGGTCTTCATATTCAGCGTTACCTTAGCGGTGCGCAGGGTGGCGATCAGCAGATTTCTGCACGTATTTCCTGCAATGAAATAGACGTTCTTATATTCTTCCGTGACCCTTTAAATGCAAAATCATATGAACCCAACGAGATGAATCTCCTTCGTTTATGCGATGTACATAACATTCCTCTTGCTACAAATATAGCAACAGCAGAGGCACTTATCCATGCGCTTGAACGTGGTGACCTTGATTGGCGTGAAATTGTCAGAGGTTAATTTTGTAATTTACAGGCGTGCTTCGGTACGCCTGTTTTGTTTTGATAAATGAAAGGAATAAAAGAAAATGGAATTAGTAACTAAAAAACCCCGTGGTACAGAAGATAAACTGCCAAAAGATATATATAAATGGCACACGGTGGAACAGGTAGCAAAGCAGATTGCCGAGGTTTATGGCTGTAAGGAAATCCGTACGCCTACCTTTGAGCACACCGAACTTTTCCAGCGTGGTGTTGGCGGAACTACCGACGTTGTTCAGAAGGAAATGTATACGTTCAATGATAAGAAGGGAAGAAGCATAACCTTAAAGCCTGAAGGAACTGCTGGTATGGTACGTTCTTCTATCGAAAACGGACTTTTAAACGACGCTTTACCTTTAAAGACCTACTACTTTACCCGTTGTTTCAGATATGAGGCTCCTCAGAGCGGCAGACTCCGTGAATTCAACCAGTTTGGTATAGAGGTACTCGGTGCTTATGCACCTTCCGCTGATGCAGAGGTTATCGCTCTTGCAAATGACGTAATTAAAACGCTTGGTATAAAGAATATTTCCCTGGAAATCAATAGCATAGGCTGCCCGAAGTGCCGTGCTGAATATCACAAGGCACTTAAGGAGTATTATTCACAGTACAAGGATCAGCTTTGTGGTACTTGTCTTGAAAGACTCGACAGAAACCCCATGCGTCTTCTTGACTGTAAGAGTGAGATTTGCAGCAGCTTTAAAGAAAATGCTCCTACTATCCTTGATTTCATCTGCGATGATTGTAAGGAACACTTTGAAAGTGTAAAGAAAAGACTCGACGCTCTCGACATCGAATACAAGATCAATCCTCTTATTGTAAGAGGTCTTGACTACTACACAAATACCGTTTTTGAGTTTATTTCAAATGAAATCGGCTCACAGGGTGCAGTATGTGCCGGCGGCAGATATAACGGCCTTGTTGAAGAAATAGGCGGTAATGCTACCGCAGGTCTTGGCTTTGGTATGGGACTTGAACGAATTATTATGGTTATGGAAAACCAGGGGCTCCAGTTCCTTCCTGAAAAGAAATGCGATCTCTATATTGCCTCCTTCGACGATGAAACCAACGTTTATGCAATGAAGCTTGTTAAACAGCTCCGTGAGTTCGGATTCTGGGCAGAATGCGACGTTTCAGGCAGAAGCTTCAAGGCACAGATGAAATACGCTAACAAAATAAACGCAACCTTCTGTATGGTAATAGGTGGCGACGAGATGGCTAATAAGTCAGCAAAGCTCAAGAGAATGTCAGATGGTACAGAAACTGTTGTTGCGCTTGACGATAACTTTGCAGAAAGACTAAACACTCTCGTAATGGATATCGTTTAATAAAAAAGCAAAAAAGAACTGCTGAAAAGTAGTTCTTTTTTAGCAGTATGAGATATTGATTAATCGACGTTATCTCTGAAAAATGCAGAACGTATTTATTCTAATGACGAGGTATGAGGAGGGGAAATATGCAGATACTTTCAGCTGATGAAATCGGACTTACGTTTTTGGCATTGTTTTTATTACTTCTTTTCTCTTTTATTGGCGGAAAATTATTCGAGCTTATCAAAGCACCTAAAGTAGTAGGCGAGATTTTCGGTGGAATGATATTGGGTGGCAGTTGTATCGGTTACTTTTTCCCCGATTTATTCAATTCTGTATTCAGCGGATATGCGGAAGAAGGCAAGGTGCTTAATATCTTTTATCAGCTGGGACTTGTCTTTCTGATGTTTTCATCCGGATTCAATACTAATATCAGTATAACAAAAAATAACGCCAAGAATTACGGATTGTTGTTTTTCGGGGCTACTATTATATCAATGTTATCGGGACTTCTGTTCCCGACTCTGTTTCAGGATGCCTTCATTGGAACGGCAGCGAATAGTACCGCATATATTTTAGTGTTTGTAATCGCTGTCGCAATTACTTCTATTCCTGTAATTTCAAAAATCTTCTTTGATATAGGTATGATGAATACGAGATTCTCGAATATGGTTTTAACTGTATCAACGTTACAGGATCTATGCCTATGGATTTTACTTAATCTCGCAATCAGTCTTGTAGAAACGGGAACGTTTAATCTGTTGAGCTTTCTTATAACTACCTTTATCACCATCGGATTACTTGTTGCTGTCAAACTTTTAGAACGGGTTATCAGGAAACTTAATATTGTTATAAGCAAAAACGTATTGTCTATCAGCTTTTTAGTGTCTTTCCTTGTTATCTATCTTCTTTTTAAACTGAACGTAAATATTATGTATTCGGCTTTTATAGGTGGATATCTGATGAGATCTATATTGCCGAAGTCCTGTGACGAAATGGATAAAATCAAGGATTTTTCTTTCGCTTTGTTTGTACCGATTTACTTCGCACTGGTAGGGATACAGCTGGACGTAATACATAATTTCTCTCTGTTACGCTTCGGTTTATTCTTTATGATTGCATTCGGTCTGGAATTTATCGGTACTACAGGAGTAATGCTATTCAGTAAGCTGAAAAAGAAAACTGCAATCAGTCTTGGTATTACTATGAACGCCAGGGGGGGACCTGGAATAGTCCTGGCAACTACAGCCTTCGCTTATAATATCATCAGTATAGAATTTTTCACAGTTCTTATTCTGACGACAATGCTTTCCTCTACTATAGCAGGGTATTGGTTAAGACGATTTAAAAATGATGTTAAGGATGATGGATAAACGTAAGTCCCACCACGATTTATAGAAATTGTGGTGGGACTACTATTTCGGATTTTGCAAAATAAAAACAAGCAACCATTCGGTTGCTTGTTTTTCTGGTTGCGGGAGCCGGATTTGAACCGACGACCTTCGGGTTATGAGCCCGACGAGCTACCCCTGCTCCACCCCGCGATATTAATGCCTCTGTGTGAGTGCTTATATATTATATCACGAACAATCATATTTGTCAATACTTTTTTAAAAATTATTTTTAATTTCTTTTCATACTTAAAATATATGCTGAAATACAGGAAATATTCATTTGTATTGCATAAAAAGATTATGGAATAATATCTATTTATTGCGTTTTATCTTCACTTCTGTTATAATAATGATATAAAAAAGAAAAGAGGTGGAGCGGATGTACTATCTTCAGAACAGATGGAAGCTTGAAAACAATGCTTTGTTCTATTATGGACTGCGTAATAAAGAAAATCTGTTCAAAAATAAAATAAAACTTTCTAAAAAGCAAAGAGCAATTATCTCCGCTTTACCCAAAGAGCTTGATAGTGATGAGAAGGAAATATTACATAAATTATTAGGTAAGCAGGTCGTTACTGAAAAGGAGCTGACGTATATTCCGAAAAGTTTGTCTGAAGCCAGATTCTGCAAAAGCTGCTCAGCAAATGATTTTATTATTCCGGGACTCGAATTTGACAGTGAAGGAAATTGCCCTATGTGTCAGACGGCAGATGACGTAAAGAATCTGAAAAGTATATTGCCGCTTGTTGATGATATTCCAAAATCGGATAAATCAAGGTTTGACGTTGCTTTGTTCTACACCGGTGGCAAGGATTCTACATATATGCTGTATTATTTGTCTAAGGTGAAAAAACTCAGGGTGCTTGCGCTCACCTGGGTTATACCTTTTATGTCAGAATCGGCTAAAAAGAGCATCGAAAATGCAAAGCACACGTTTACATCTGTAGAGTTTATAGAGCGAACGGTAAACCGTGATGATTTACAAAGGATATATCGTAAGTTATATTCTTTAAGCGGAAATACCTGTGCTTGTCCTTCACTTGCATATCTTTTATTCTATCCTGAGCTTGTAAGTAGTAGGGTTCCTTATTTTGTAGCAGGTAATGAGCCTGTGCAGATGTTGGGACTTTATTATAACCATATGGCACCTGCACTTGCATATAGCTTTTCTGATAATAAATTACTTTCATTTTTGATTAATGTCGGCAGAGTGATTACGCTTCACCCACCGCTTAAGCAAGGGCAATTTCAGACTCTGATGACTATGAAGCAGCTGGCTTACGGTGATAATTTTATAAAAAGAATAAGTGGTTACAGTAATGAGCTTGTTTTTAATGTGGTTAAGGCTATTCATGAAGTGCCTGAAATTATAACACCACTTAAACGCAGTATAAGACGTTCATCAAGAAATGGTCATATACCCGCATTTGTACATCTTGATCTTGATAAGATCTGTGGTGGCAGATATGATTGGAATAAGGTTAAGGATATACTTATCAGAGAATGCGGATGGATAGCGCCTGATGAGAGCGGTAAAGCGTTGCACACAAGCTGCAGTATAGAGAAATGCAAGGATCATACGCAGTTTGTCCGTTTTTACAACTGTCAGAGCAGGCTGATTCCTTTCAGTGCTATAGAGATGTCCTTAGCGAGTAAAAATTGCGGCAAGTCAAGAGAAGAAATGATAGACGAAACGAAAAATTCATTGGGCTTTTCTTTGCAGGAAATACCCGAATGCAAAATTATGCGGGAGTTTATAGGTGACTGAAATGGTTAAAGTATATTGCTTCTCGGGTGCAGGACATAGCCTTTCTGTTGCAAAGTATATTGCCGAAAAGCTTGGTACAGATGTTTTGGATGTCAATAAATGCGGTCACGCAGATAAAAAATGCAGGGTAGCGGTAGTTGTTTTTCCTGTATACTGTCAGAATATTCCGAAAAAGGTTAAAGAGTTTCTCAAAAAACTTGACTCTGAATACGTTGCTTTTGCAATCACTTACGGTGGTATGTCATACGGAAACGTGCTATCTGAAGCGATGACTTTTACTTTAGCAACCGTTGTGGCAGGTGCACTTATTCCGACGGGACACACCTTCTTAAACGGAGGAAATGACTTTGACAAAGAACAGCTTTCCTTGTTTATCGAAGGACTAAAAAGTACAGAAGAAATAACTGTTCCAAAATACAGGAAGAATATTTTTGCAGATTTTTTTCCGGAATGGCGTAGCAGGATATCTGTTAAAATCAGCAAATCCGACAAATGCATCAAATGTAATCTGTGCGGTGATAATTGCCCTGCAAATGCAATAAAAGAGGGTAATATAAATAGTAACTGTATACGATGCATGAAATGTGTAACAGATTGCCCCAATAATGCGTTGAGTTTTGGTACGGGATTGATATTGAATCTCTATCTTAATAAGAAAAGAAGAAAAAGACATATGGAATTATTTTTATAAAGGAGCATCCAATGAGAATTGTATTTGTCCGTCACGGACATCCAGATTACGTAAATGATTGTCTGACAGCGCTCGGACACGAGCAGGCAGAAAAGGCTTCCCACAGGCTTAAAAATGAAGGAATAACGGAAATTTATTCCTCTTCTATGGGTAGAGCCTGCGAAACGGCTTTACATACTGCGGAAAAGCTCGGGCTTGGAGTAAAGAAGTTAGACTTTATCCGCGAAATCAAGTGGGGTAGTGAAAACGGGGAAGAGGTATACAAGGACGGTCATCCCTGGGATACGTCTATATACGCTATAAAGAACGGCTTTAACCTTATGGATGAAGCCTGGACTAATAACAAAATGTTTTCGGGTAATAAAGTTTTTTCTGAAGTGAAACGGGTAGGACAGCAGACGGATGATTGGCTTTTGACACTCGGATATAAAAGAGAAGGAACGGGATATCGTGTTGTAGGTGACAACACCAACAGGACTATAGCTTTATTCAGTCACGGAGGAGCCTCATCGGCGTTGTTTTCTCATCTTCTGAATTTGCCGTTCTTCTATCTTTGCGGAACGCTTTGCCCTGATTTTACTGCAATAACAGTTCTTCGTTTATCTGATGAAAAGGGAGAGCTTACAGTGCCTCTTATCGAAATTGCTAATGATTCACGGCATATTTCAGGCGAAAAAGTGACATTTGATATGTAATTTGCACAAAAATGCTGAAGTTTATTGCGAAAACTTGACAAAAAGAGCAAATTGCGATATAATTATTATATACTTACTACTATAATATGATGTTTGAGCAGATTTGAGAAAGAAAAGGTGCATTTTATGAAATCGACAAAGAAAACAACATTAAAAAACAGACTATTAAGACTTGGAATACTTATCGGCGGTCTTATGGGATTTGTAATTTTTATGATTGCTATGGGTGTATTCTCGCTCTTATCCAATGGGCTTGTTGCGAAGATTACCGATGTTGTTGCAAACACTTCCGTGGTCGATGAATTGGTTGCTGATATCGGAAATATGAAGCTGATTATAACAGTTTCTATATTAGCTGTATACGTTGTTTTGCTTGTTGCTGCTATAATTATTACTATAGGTGTTGCCAGAAAGATATCTGATTCCATTGTACCCACAACAAAAAGATTACATAAGCTGGCAGAGGGCGATATAAATTCTGAATTTGTAAAGAATGATCGTGGCGACGAAACAGAAGATCTTTCTGAGTCAATGGCATCGACTATCGAGCAACTCAAGGGTTGTATAAACGCTATCAAGGAAGCATCTGAAAGATATGCAGACGGCGATTTCACTTATACAAGTGATTTTAAGTTCAAGGGTGACTTTGTAGAGGTAGGTAACAGTCTTGATATTCTTCGTGAAAAGATGCATAAGACTGTTGAGTCAATCAAAACAACTTCAGAAACTGTTTTACAGAATGCTCATAATCTTAATGACGGCGCAAATCTTCTTGCGGGTAATGCCACTAACGAAGCGGCTACACTTGAAGAAATCAACGCTACTATGGACTCTGTAAAGTATGATATTATTGAAACGTCAAATAACGTCAAGAATGCTTCTTCCGATTCCCAGGACGTTGTAAACAGCGCCAAGGAAGGCGTTCAGAGTATGAACGACGTAATGAAGACTATGGAAGAAATTATTGAACATTCCCAGTCTATTTCTACGGTTACAGAAACTATCGAAAGTATCGCATCACAGACAAAGCTCCTTTCTCTTAATGCGGCAATCGAAGCGGCTCACGTAGGCGAAGCTGGTAAGGGCTTCGCAGTAGTTGCGGATGAAATCAGAACACTTGCTGAAAAGAGCGGTGTTGCGGTTCAGGAAACAAAGGCAAAGATTGACGCCAGCACAGAGGCGATTGCACTTGGTATGGATGCCGCAAGAGTTGCAAATGAAAAGCTCGCAATGATAATGGAAGGCATTAACGGAGTAAATGCAATACTAAAGTCTATTACAGCCGCTACAGAAAAGGAAGAAATAGCTATAAAGCAAGTTGCTACCGCTCTCGAGGGTATTACAAAGCTCGTGCAGAATAATTCCGCTACAGCAGAGGAAACTGCCGCAAGCAGTGCAGAGCTGAAGGGAAGATCCGACGAAATGTCTGATATAGTCAATACCTTTAAAATCTGAAGTAAATAAACATTAACACCCACAATGGTAACACATTGTGGGTGTTTTCATGCTTTCAGTTAAATAGGAACACGTAAGCTAAAACAAGAATCAGCTTTGTATCAGCACCGCTTTTCCATAGAATAAAAGCGGCGGCGGCTATAATGAGCAGATCTCTGTCTGACGTGATAGTGGATAATATGTCCATATTTCTTTTACGGTAACGCTTTCACTCATCTGCGAAGCTATCAGACTTATTACTTTCGGATTTCTGATTGTGATTTTTTATGTAGCCTTCAAAATCGGGCGCTTCCTCTGAAATTTTTGATAGAGATATTTCAGCTTCTGATAGCTTTCGTTCTGCTTCTTCTTCGGTTATAAACACGTTGTCGAATAAAGCTTGCGGCGTATCTTCCTTTTCTGTATCATCTGATATTTCTTCGCTTGCGGTTGTGTCAATTTCATCTGATTTATCGATGTCCGCAATAGATTGTGCAGTATCGGTTTCTTCTGTCGTAATTTCTATATCTGAAGGTAAATCTGAAATGACGTTTTCTACAGAATTATTTTCTTCAAATTCCGGCATATGAACAACTTCTGTTGTTTCGGCGATATCTTCTTCCGGTGCCTGACCCTCCGGTATAGATATAATCACAGGAACAGAAATCTCTTCAGTTACTCTGGATTTCTTTGATATTTCAATTGCCTCTTTTATGTATTTGTCCTGCTTTCTTTTTAATTCGTCCTTTGATATATTTACCTTATTCCATTGCATAAAAAATACTCCTTTTTAAAACAGATTATCGAACATTCCCGTTTCCTTCAAAGCGGGAAGAAGTGATATGAGTCTGAACAGCTTTATAGCTGTATCCATTTTTGCCTGATTTTTTTCTTTCAGATACGGCTTTAGTGCCATAAGAAGCTCTGTATCCTTATCGGTAGAATTGAGGCTCGACATAATATCGCCTAGCTTTAATATCATATCAATATTTATCCCCGAAAAATCAAAGCCGCCTGATTTATTTTCTTCTTTATTATTATTTTTTTCATCGGATTCTGACGTGTTTCCTAAAGCGGACAGCAGTATATCCAGCATTTCGTTACCGTTTTCCATATTGCTGTCCTCCTTATGCTATCAGTTCCCGAGATTCTTTTTAAGCTCCTGAGCCTGCCTTGAATTCATTACTTTTTTGACCATTTCAGGATTTTCAAGAATAGCTCTGAGCTTTTGTGCATCTTTAGGCGGCATATTTTCAAGCGCCTTTGAGACATCGCCTGTTTTTAGCGCCTCTTTAAGCTTTTCGGGGGTTATCCCAAGCTTTGTGCTGACGGCATTCAGAATAGTATCGATATTACTGCTCAATTATTGCACCTTCTTTCTGCTACGTATTTTATGTTCAGATAATTTATATTATCTGCCCGGTTGAATTATGAATATCGGGTTTTTGGTATATTTCAACAAACTTTATAATAAAAATTGTTGAACATCTCTAAAAATGGCATTTTTTATCTTTATTTATTAAGAATTTTATGCTATAATATAACAGTAATTATGAGTTTACACTCTTATTCAGAAAGGAAATATCAGTTATGAAGATTGTTGTTATGGGGGATTCTCACAAGGAGTTTCATAAGTTAAAGCACGTTGTGGAATCAAATCTTGACGCAGATGCTTTTATCCACCTCGGAGACGGCGAACACGAGTTCAATGACGTCAGAAATCTGTTCCCTGAAAAGAGCTTCCTTTTCGTAAAGGGTAACTGTGACTTTGCAGATAACAAGACCATTCGTATTGCTAACGCAAAGGGTATAAAGGTGCTTTGTGTACATGGTCATGAGCATAACGTTCATCAGGGACTTGATACACTTATATCTGTAGCAAAGCAGAACGGATGCAAGATTGCTCTTTACGGACATACTCATCTTTATAGAACAGAGCTTGTTGACGGCATTTACGTTATGAATCCCGGTAGTATAGATTCACCCAGAGATAAAAGACCTGCTTCTTACGGTGTAATTACTATCGATGACAATAATGCTATAACAATGAACATTGTAGCCTTAAAGTTTAATGGTCAGAAGTAATTTTACTAAATTCAAGATAATATCTCTACCTGCTACCACATCGACAAATACCTACATCAAGGAACGTATAGATGAGCTTCCCGAAAATTCTGTAGTTATAGCAGATATACAGACGGATGGCAAAGGCAGACTCGGTAATAAATGGATTGCCGATAAGGGTGCTTTATCTATGTCCGTTTTGTTTAAAGATATCTCATCTGCACAGAATCTGACCGTTATTTCGGCTGTGGCCGTTTGTCAGAGCTTATACCGCCTTTATGGAATAAAAGCCGGTATCAAGTGGACTAACGATATCATATGCGAAAATAAGAAGATATGTGGTATTTTATGCGAAAGTGCGATAAAGTGTTCCTCTGATAGCGAAGGGCATCGCTCATACGTAATTTGCGGTATCGGTCTTAACGTTAATCAGGAGAAGGAATTCTTTGATAAAAGCGAACTTTCAGATGGTGCATCTCTTAATTCACTTTATAGTAAGGAATATGATAAAACAGAAATCGGGCTTTATATATTAAGAAGAATAGCCATACTGCAAGGTATGGCTTTTTCTGAGGTTATAAAAATGTATAAGGCTTTGTGTGTTACTCTTGGAAGACAAGTAAAGCTGATACGTAATAACTGTGAGATTACAGCTTACGCAAAGGATATCGATGAAAACGGTTGTCTTATCTGCGAAAATGAAAGTGGCGAGTTTGTCGTAAATTCCGGCGTTGTAAGAGTCAGAGGGATGAACGGAGAGTACATCTGAATATCGATTCGGGTAAATTGAGTTTTGTTGTTATCTGAAGTCTGTACCCATTTGTATTGTGTTTTTTGGGTGATAGGAAAAGAATATGAAGACAAAATTATTAAATGCACTTACTTTTGTACTGTGTATAGCTATGTTCTCTATATGTTCGGTGGGATGCGGAATGTCAGGCAATTTATCTATAAATAGCGAGAATAGCGAAATCGTTACTAATTCATCCGATGATAGTCTTGCGTCAATCGATTCGTCTTTAGAAAATGAGATAACAGATGTCTTGGACAGTAGTGATACAAATACTTCTGAAGCTCCTGTTATCACCTCAAAGGATGTTGTTGTAGAAAATACTGTTCTTGTTAATAAGGATGGTGTTCTTATAACTGCAACTGGTATAGAACAAGGCTTACTTGGTACTGAATTAAAATTATCAATTGAAAACAATACGAATATAAATTTAGTATTTAATATCAGAGATGTTTCTGTTAATGGATTTATGATTAGAGCACCATTTAGCGAGATTATAAATGCCGGCGAAAAATTAAATACATGTCTTAATTTCGAAAAAGAAAGTTTAAAAGAATGTAATATTGATATTTTTGCCTATATGGAGTTCTCGTTTGAGGTTTCTAAAGTTGAAGTTGGGGAAGTTTATCTTGATACTGAAATATTTAAATTAGAAACAACAGTTTCGTCTATTTATACACAGAAGATTGATGATTCAGGCGATGTTTTATATGACGACAGCGGAATAAAAATAGTAAAAAAGGGACTTGCTTCGGGTGATTCTACTTTTGGTCCGGGTGTAATTCTTTATGTAGAGAATAATTCTACAAAAAATTACACATTGCAGGGATGCACAGCGATTGTTAACGGGTACGGAATGAGCACCATATTATCACAGGAGATTACCGCCGGAAACAAGGTGATTACAAAGTTGATGTTTTTGAAATCATCATTGGATGAAAACAATATTACTGATATTCATTCTATCGAAACGCAGTTTTATATATCTGAAACAGATGATTATATGAATTCTATTTATACAGATATGATCAAAATGGATTTTAATTCATAAAACATCTTTATAAATATAATGGCGACAGTACGGAAATCCGTACTGTCGCTGATTTTTTTACTGCTTCTTTCTCTTTGCTTCGTCCTTTGCACGAAGATCGTTATCGAGAATTTTCTTCCTTATTCTGATGCTGGTGGGCGTTACTTCGACAAGCTCATCGTCGTTTATAAATTCAAGACTTTCTTCAAGGCTCATTCTCTTGTAGGGGATGAGTCTTAATGCGTCATCACTACCGCTGGCTCTGGTGTTGGTAAGATGCTTTTTCTTGCATACGTTTACGTTTATATCGCCCGCCTTAGGAGAAACACCTACTACCATACCTTCATACACCTGAACGCCTGCGTCAAGGAAGAGTGTGCCTCTTTCCTGGGCGTTGAAGAGTCCGTAAGCCATTGCAGTACCTGATTCAAAGGCTACAAGTGATCCGACTGTTCTTGTAGGAATATCTCCCATATAAGGAAGATAGCTGTCAAATACGGTATTAAGTACGCCTTCGCCCTTTGTATCGGTCATAAATTCGCTTCTGTAACCGAAAAGTCCTCTTGAAGGAACTAAAAATTCGATTCTCGTTCTGTTGCCGATAGGATTCATCGATACAAGCTCTGCTTTTCTTGTGCCCATCTTTTCCATAACTGATCCAACACAGTTATCGGGAACGTCTATAAGAAGTCTTTCAATAGGCTCGCATTTTACACCGTCAATTTCCTTGAATAAAACTCTGGGTGTGCTTACAGAAAGCTCGTAGCCCTCTCTTCTCATCGTTTCTATAAGGATTGAAAGATGCATTTCTCCTCTGCCTGCTACGTTATAAGCGTCGCTGTCCTCACTGTCGGTAACTCTTAATGAAACGTCCTTTAAAAGTTCCTTGTAAAGTCTTTCTCTTATCTGTCTTGAGGTTACAAACTTACCTTCTCTGCCTGCAAAGGGGCTATCGTTTACCGAGAAGGTCATTTCTACAGTAGGCTCGCTGATTTTTACGAAGGGAAGCGGCTCGGGATTATTTACTGCACAGATAGTCTGTCCGATGGTTATTCCTTCAATACCTGAAATGCACACGATATCACCGATAGATGCTTCTGTAACGGGAGTTCTGCCCATTCCTTCAAAGGTATAAAGGCTTACAACCTTTGCCTTGAAAGGCTTTGTGCTATTGTTATAGTCGCATACCGTAATTTCCTGATTCTGCTTTATAGTACCTCTTTCGATTCTGCCTATTGCGATTCTTCCTACGTAATCGTTATAGTCAACGGAGGATACAAGTAACTGTAAATCACCTTCAGCATCGCCTTCGGGACAGGGGATATGCTCTATGATCTTGTCAAACAGAGGTCTGAAGTCCTCGCCCATATGTTCAGGTGAGTATGAAGCAACACCGTTTCTGCCTGAACAGAAAATAACAGGACTGTCTATCTGTTCTTCGGTAGCATCAAGATCGAGTAAAAGCTCTAAAACCTCGTCTACTACTTCTTTGTTTCTGGCGTCAGGTCTGTCTGTCTTGTTTACTACAACAATTATCTGAAGTCCTAATTCAAGTGCCTTCTGCAGTACGAATCTTGTCTGGGGCATAGTACCTTCAAAGCTGTCTACTAAAAGCAGAACACCGTTTACCATCTTCAGTATTCTTTCAACCTCGCCTGAAAAGTCGGCGTGACCGGGAGTGTCAACAATATTTATCTTTGTGTTGTTATAGTGTGCGGCGGCGTTCTTTGCGAGGATGGTTATGCCTCTTTCACGCTCGATAGCGTTGTTATCCATAACTCTGTCTTCGACTTCCTGATTATCTCTGAAAGCACCACCTTGCTTTAACATCTCGTCAACGAGAGTTGTTTTTCCGTGGTCAACGTGTGCAATAATTGCAATATTTCTTAAATCTTCTCTTTTCAATTTTCGTTCTCCTTGTTTCTTATTTTCTACCAGATTATATTATACAATTTTTATCGACAGTTTACTATACCTATTTTTTATAATCTTGCATAATTCCAAAGGGCTTTTGTTGTACATTTTGCCCTGATTTTATTTGATTGCACAGAAAATTCCCCCATAACTGCATTTTGCAGTTACGGGGGAGGGTTATTCAGCGACTATCAGCAAGTTAAAAAATGCTTTTAGCAGCAGCCACAACCGTTGTTATTGTTGTTGCAACCACAACCACAATCTACCTGGTTTGCTGTTGAGCCACAACCACCGCCACAGCAGCAGAATAAGAGAATAAGGATGATGATCCACCAGCATGAGTTGTTTCCACAGAACATAATATGTTTCCTCCGTATAGGTTTATTTGAGTTAAGCCTTTCGGCTTTCTCATAGTACATAATATGCAGAATGGCGTAATCTGTGACAAAAAATTAAAAATATCGGATTTAATTCTATTTTAACTGTCAACAATGTAAAATAGTAAGATGAAAGGCGTGATTATATGTTGTTCAACGGATTTACCGAAAAAGCAAGCGAGGCGTTGACTATTGCCTTAAAAAAGGCAATGGAGATGGGACACACTTACGTAGGCAGTGAGCATATCCTGTACGGGCTTATCGTCTGTAAGGAAAGTACGGCGTATTCGGCACTTGATAAATGTTGTATTACCGGCTCGGAGATTTCTGCAAAGATAGAGGCACTTACGGGCAGAGGACTCCCGACAAAGCTGACGGTAGCTGATTTTTCCCCAAGAAGCAGAAGAATACTCGAAAATGCAATAGCGCTGTCAAAGGCGGGTAGCAGACAGCTTGCAGGCACAGGACATATTTTAAGAGCAATTTTAAAGGATAACGATTGTTATGCTACGGTATTTCTTAAGGATATAGGAATAAATACCGCTTCGCTTTACAGTTATTGTACGGAGGGCGTCAGGAAGGAGTTTGCCGACTCGCTTAAGAAGGAGGATAAAAAGCAGAATAAAACGCCATCCTCTATGCTTAAATACGGCGTGGATCTTACAGAGCGAGCCGCTGACGGAAAGCTCGATCCTTGTATAGGAAGAGAAGAGGAAATAACCAGAGTTATTGAGATTCTGTTAAGGCGTACCAAAAATAATCCCTGCCTTATAGGTGAGCCGGGAGTGGGGAAGACTGCAATTGCAGAGGGAATTGCCCTGAGGATTGCCAAAGGAGACGTTCCTTCTGAGCTTATCGGGAAAAGAATTTTTGCGCTTGATATCACGTCTATGCTGGCAGGCGCAAAATACAGAGGTGATTTTGAAGAAAGAATAAAGAATTTTCTTGATGATATTTCTAAAAATGATAGTTATTTTATTTTCATCGACGAGATACACAATATAGTCGGAGCGGGAGCGGCAGAGGGTGCTATAGACGCCGCCAACATACTGAAGCCGCTGCTCGCCAGGGGAGAACTTCACCTGATAGGCGCTACAACGATAAAGGAATATCGAAAATATATAGAAAAGGATGCGGCACTGGAAAGAAGATTTCAGCCTGTCATTATAAATGAGCCGACGGTTTCGGATACCATAACCATTATTAAAGGTCTTAAAAGCAGATATGAAAAACATCACGGAATAAAAATATCCGAAAAAGCCATAGAATCAGCCGTAGAGCTATCAGACAGATATATAAGCGACAGATTTTTGCCTGATAAGGCTATCGATCTTATTGACGAGGCGGCATCTTCGATTAGACTAAAAAAGTCACAAATGGTATCCGAAGCTGATAGCGAGTTATCCAAGTATGAACTTATAAAGCTACAATCTGAAAAAGAAAGTGCGGTTTTAGAGGGGGATTTCAAAAGGGCGATAGCAATCAGAGAAAAAGAAAAAAGGCTACAAAATAAAAACGGGGAATTAAATAACGTAACTGAAAGCGAGGAAGAGCTTGTTTTATCTGAAGAAGATATAGCCGTTGTCGTTTCCAAGTCTATTGGAATCCCTGTGGGAAGGCTTGAAAAGAAAAAAACAGAAATGCTGTTGAATCTTGAAAAGCATATATCAAAAAGGGTAATCGGTCAGGATAAGGCGGTGAAAACACTTTGCTCTGCTATCAGAAGGCGCTTTGCGGGGTTATCCGACGAGCGACTGCCACTAGGCTCTTTTTTATTCCTCGGTAGCACGGGAGTCGGAAAGACAGAGTGCTGTAAGGCACTTGCAGAGGCGTTATTCGGGAGCGAAAAAGCCTGCATAAGACTCGATATGTCTGAATATATGGAAAAGCATTCCGTATCCAAACTGATTGGTGCTCCTGCTGGCTACGTGGGATATGAAGACGGAGGTCAGCTCACCGAAAAGGTGAGAAGAAAACCGTATAGCGTAATTCTATTTGATGAAATAGAAAAGGCGCATCCCGACGTGTGCAATATATTGTTACAGATACTTGAGGACGGCATTCTTACCGATTCAAACGGCAGATGCGTAAATTTCAAGAATGCGGTTATAATCATGACGGGAAACATCGGTAGCGAAATTATAGAAAAGAAGCGGAATGCCATAGGCTTTTCGACGTCTTCTGAAAGTGCCGGTATCGATGAATCATTGAGAAAGGAGTTGCTATCCTTTTTCAGACCTGAATTTCTTGGCAGGATAGACGATATAGTTATTTTCAACGAGCTTGATTACGATAATTACAAAGATATCGCAGAAAAGCTACTGAACGAACTTTCTGAAAGGTGTAGCAAACACGGGGTATACGTTAAATTTTCAAGTGACATTCCGATAGTGCTTTGTAAAGGTCTTGAAAAGAGCGAGGGGAAAGTAAGGGATATCAGAAGAAAGATAAAGCTCAATATCGAAGAGCTGATATCGTCTGAAATGCTGACAGGAAAAATCGGTGAAGGCGATACGGTTGAGCTTGGTTGCAGGGAAGATGGTGAGTTTTATCTGAATATACCCGTCAGGGTAAAATAGAAAAATCCCTTAACCTAAAATGGTTAAGGGATTTCAGACTGAAGACAAACTCACGCACCGCAAAAATGCTGGTAACTTGTAACGAATTTGTGGATATACACGAAATAGTGAAATAAAAGTTTTGGAGAGCCACAAACGGCTCTCCAAAAGCATTTTTGCTTACTTCGTCAACTGACGCCTAACGTACCATCGTACGCCGACGGCGTCAGTTTCCTCGTCTGCGTGCGTTTTTCATCGTCTGACAGTGTGTAGACAAATAACTTTGTCTACACACTGAAATCCCTTAACCTAAAATGGTTAAGGGATTTGTTTATGCAAATATTCCAAATATGTTCACGTCGTGAAGGAAGAACGAGCCAACTGCGATAAGGATTGCGGCGATAACGCCTATTATCCATACGCTTCTTATCTGCTTCTTTGTCCAGCCACGCTCCGGTGCGGCACTTTCGCTGACTTTAAAAGAAAGCGTACTGTCTATGTCTTCTTTCTTTGCGATCATATCATCGTTATTGTCGATTTCGTCTGTTGACGTTATTTCCTTTGTTTCAGGCATTATTATTCCTTTTCTCCGAGTTCGTTTGTGATAAGCTCTTTTGCGCTTTCGAGTATGAGATATTCTCTTTTTAAGATAAAGCTCATCTGATATTCCTTACAGCTTTCGGATAAAGCCTTTAATTTTGTTATAGCTTCTTCATAAGGTAACCATTCCAGCTTATATCCGAGTCTTTCTTCTGCTGCGGCAAGCTGCTCGTGGTTGGTTTCTTCGCTTGTTGCTTTTACGGCGTAGCAATGGGATACCATACAGAACTTGCGCTTGTTTTTATGTTCTTCTATCCAGCCGATGTATCCTATTTTTTCAACAGGAAGTCCCGTTTCCTCGGATGCCTGTCTTGTGAAGGCAACCTCAGGGGTTTCGGTGATGTCTATATTTCCGCCGGGTAATTTATAATATTCTGAATTTTCAACCTTCATTAAAGCGATATTGCCGTTCTTATCAAGAACAACACCTCTTACATTGTACCTGGCATCATCTTCGATGTATTGAGGCTCTCCGCCAAAAAAGTCACTATCTGTTATTTTTGCAATCAGCACAATTAACGCTCCTTTTTTATATGTCTTTTTTCTTTTTCCTATAATAACATAAAGCAATCACTATTGCAATACGTAAGTAATTTATTTTTTGTAGAAAATGAATATAAATTCTTTGGTAAAATTGGTAATATTGCATAGTGCAGGTCTTTTTATAAAATGATATAATAAAAACATGATATAATTGAGAGGTTTTTACAGTATTTTCAAAGTATAATGATTAAATACAATTGCAATAAAAACTTTAATATACAGAGATGACAATGGAGCGGATGTCCCGAACACCGACTTACGTATCGTGACTCGCAAACCGCCTGAAAGGATACAACATGAAGAAAACATTTACAATAATACTTACTCTTATGCTGGCTATAGCTATAGCCGTTTCTACATCGGGGTGTATAAATACAGGACCGATAGCAACAGAAAAACACAAACAGCTTATGCTTTCCTTGCTAAAAGAAAAATACGGTGAGGAATTTAAAGTGCTTACAATTAAGTACGATAGCTCAAGTGGATTCAGCGGTGGGCTTGCACCTGGTAGCGGACACTACGACGCTGTGTGCTGTCCGAAATCAAACGAAGAAATTTTATTTGAAGCGTCGGTATGTAAGAATGGCACGATGATATCCTCTGATGATTATCCTCACGCCGTTGTAAAGCATCTTATTGAAGAGGAAGTTGAGAAGGTTATTTCAAAATATAGCGATAATTATGCTGTTTATGTTTATATGAGTAAACCTAAATCTATGCATAATGATACGAAAACCCAAGAATATCTGGAAAGCGTTGTTCCTTTTACAAAAGCCAGCGATATATCGATTAAATCGTATAACGAAAAGTATCTTCAGACATATTTTGCATCTATTGATATCGTGCTTTGTGACGAAAAATATAAAAGTATAGAGGCTACACAAAAGATATTAGACGATAATTTTAGCTCTTCATTATACGAAATGGATACTGTTTTTTATTTCTATTTTACGAACGAAAACAAGGTTGCTAAAATAAAGGACATATTAAACAATTCCGGGATAACACCAGATAGCAAATATAGTGCTGAAAAGTATGATATAGATTGCGAACTAGTTTTTCGTTATACTCAAGACACAAATTATGCATTTAAGTATGCTGATAATTTAAGCGAATTTAATTAAAATTTTATAGGGAGTAAAAAATAATGATATACACAGATTATGAATTAAAAAGGGCATCCCAGATAGCACGATATACAATATAATTAAAAGAAAGGTAGATTCTTATGAGTGAAACTCTCTCACAGAATGCTGAAGTAAAACGACAGCGGGCGGGCTTTATGGATGAAGTCAGAGGCTTCTGCATTATATGTATGGTTTTCTATCACGTTATGTTTGATTTAAAATACAGCTTCGGAATAGATATACCGATAATGTTTGAGCCGTGGTTTAAATACGTTGTCCAGACCTTTGCCGGCACGTTTATATTCATATCGGGAATCAGCTCCAGATATTCAAGAAATAACGCCAAAAGGGGAATACAGTGTTTTTTTATAGGTATGATAGTAACCTTTGTATTCGCCTTCTTTGCACCGAATGCACCCGTACTGTTCGGAATACTTCATTTCCTGGGCGTTTCTATGATGATATATGCTATAGGTGAAAAAATAGTTCTCAAGATACCCGCAAAAATAGCTATACCCTTATGTGTGCTTTTATTTATGGCTACCTACGGAATTATGTGGGGATATCTCGGACTTTTCAAGGAATTCAGCCTGCCTCTGCCACAATTTCTGTATGACGCAAAGCTGCTGTTTCCTTTCGGATTTATAGGCGGTGGCTGTGCATCGATGGATTATTTTCCGCTTTTCCCGTGGCTATTTGTCTTTCTTGCAGGAGTTTATGTGGGTGGATATGCGGTCGAAAACAAATTACCTGCCTTTTTCTACAACACTCATTGTAAGCCGCTGGCTTTCGCGGGCAGGCATACGTTATGGATATACGTACTGCATCAGCCGATAGCTATGGCAATATTCTTCCTTATATTCGGAAAAAACTGAAAAATTAATTAAAAAGTGCTTGACAAACGGAGTTTTCTTTGATATAATTATTGAGCTTGGGTATTTTTACCCTTGCTATATTCCTTGCTCACAAAAGTGGGCTATATCCAGAAGGAGGTGCATATACAATGGCAAAGCTTAGTGAAAAGTACGAGGCAGTTGTTGTATTCTCATTAAAGAACGGTGAGGATGCAGTTAAGGCTCTCGTTGCAAAGTTCTCTGATTTAATCAAGGAACATGGCACATTAGTTGATGTTGACGAATGGGGCAACCGTAAGCTCGCATACGAAATCAACTACGAAACTGACGGCTACTATGTAGTTTACAGCTTCGATTCAAAGCCTGATTTCCCTATGGAATTCGAGCGTGTTATCAACATCACAGACGGCGTTCTTCGTTCATTAGTAACAGTTCGCAAGTAATCGGCTAAGTTAAGGAGGCACGAAAATGTTCAATAAGGTAATCATAATGGGCCGTATCACAAACGATCTCGAGCTCAGATCCACTCCTCAAGGTGCATCAGTTTTAACCTTTTCCGTTGCGGTTGACCGCAGATATCAGGTAAAGGGAGAAGAGAAGAAGACAGACTTCTTCAACGTTGTTGCCTGGAGAAATGAAGCAGAATTTATTTCAAGATACTTCTCAAAGGGTAGAATGATTTTAATTGAAGGTGAACTTCAGACAAGATCCTATGTTGATAAGAACAATAATACTGTTCGTGTAACAGAAATCGTTGCAGATCGTGCTACATTCACAGGTGAGAAGAACGCTACACAGAGTTCTCCTTATCAGAATTATCCCGGCAATGCTGCTCCTGCAGCACCTGCTCATCCAGCCGAAAATTCGAACACTGCGCCGGCAGTGTCACAGGGTAGTGTAAGCGATTTTACCGAATCAGCTGACGATGACGACTATCCGTTCTAAAATAAATCAAGGAGGAAAATATAATGTCTGAAAGAGAAAAGAATGAAAAGACAATGGCTCGTCCTGTAAAGCGTGCAAGAAAAAAGGTTTGCGCTTTCTGTGCTGACAGAGCTGAATTCATTGACTATAAGGATGTTGCAAAGCTCAGAAAGTGCATGACAGAGCGTTATAAGATTCTGCCCCGCAGAGTAACAGGCTGCTGCGCTTACCACCAGAGAGAGCTTACAACAGCTATCAAGAAGGCAAGACAGATTGCTATTATTCCTTATGTTTCTGACTAATTAAAAAAATACGGAATCGCCGCTGAAAAGTGGCGATTTTTTATTGTATAGTACTTGATTATTTTTACAAAATGCTGTATAATAATACAGTATGAATGTGAGGTAATTAAAATGGCAACAAAAAAGAAAAAAACAAATAAATTCGGTATAACGCCATCTGTAATATTTTTAAATCTGACTGTACTTTTGTTTCTCTTTATTGTTTTCTTTTTCGCATATAACGTTATAAAAGAAGACACGGAAACAACATCTTCTGTACCGCCCTTTACCGCAGTTACAGAAAAACCCGAAACGTCAGCTCCCGAATCAAAGCCTGAAACAGAAAACAGCGATACGCCTTCTGCTACGGAAAGTGAAAATTCTGATTCTTCTGATATATCAGCACCTGAAAGCGATACGTCTTCTGAAAATTCTGAAGATGAAACTTCATCAGATACCGATACTCCCGATACATACTTCGATAAGGATTATTTCGAGGATGCGTTATTTATCGGCGACAGTATCTCTACAGGAATCAGTTTATACGGCTTCCTTGATAGCGAGAATGTTTTTGCAACACAGGGACTTGCACCTTCAACCGTTCTGACAACAGAAATTGACGGTAAGACCTTCTCAGATAAGATTGCATCCTTCAAGCCAGATAAAATATTCATTATGCTGGGTACTAACAGTGTAGGCTATGCGGATGCAGAGTATCTTGTCGAAAGTATGGAAACGCTTATCAGTGATATAACCTCAACCTGCAAGTCAAAGGTATACGTTTTATCAATACCTCCCGTAACAAAGGACGCTGAAGCCGATCAGAGCAACTATCTTACTATAGAGGCTATAAACGAGTATAACAAGAAGCTCAAAGAGGTCGTTAACGGTACAAGCGCCGAATTTATAGATTTCAATGCAGTATTATCTGATGCTGACGGCTACTTTAACGAGGATTATGCTGAAATGGACGGTATACACTTTATGGGCTCAACCTATCAGGTAATGTTAAGCTATTTACAAAAACAGACAAGCTGATAAAAGAAAGGAAAAAAGAACAATGAGAAAGATTACAAAGAGAATTATCGCAACTTTATTAGCGGCTGCAATGCTGACATCACTTACAGCCTGCGGCGGTAATAACACAAGCAGTACAGGTACAACAAACAGTTCTGCCACAGAAAGTAGCGTAAACGCTTCTGCACCTGCAGATATAACAAGCAAGATAATGGGGGATATCAAGTTTCCTTCAATGGCTGAAATCAAGTCAGACAGATTATCTACCTACTACGACGTAGATGCTGATAAAATTGAAGCATTTTCCGCTTATATCTGCGGATCTGGTGCTTATCCCGATGAAATTGCAGTATTCAAGATGAAATCTGCTGATGATGTAAACGCAGTAAAGACAGTTCTTGATAAGAGAGTGGAAAGCCAGACAACAACCTTCAAGGATTATACACCTGATGAAATGTACAAGATAGACGGTAAAAACGTAATAATCAGCGGAAATTACATCGCTCTTATCATTTGTTCTGATAATGCAGGTGCTACAGCTACATTCAACAGTATGACGAAGTAATAAAAACAAGAAAGCGAGGAAATTTTTATGGCTATAGAATGCGTTGTAATTACACTTATACTGCTTGCGATAGTCTTTTCCTTTGCACATGTAAACCGTATAAGATGGGTAATTGCTACTGTTCCGATTGCTATTCTGCCTTGTGCAAATAGCCTTGCAAGTGTTATCTATACACAGTTTTTAGGTATGGAAATGCCTCAGAACGTTGCGATTGCGGTTATTCTTATCGCCGCTATGGTGTCTTGTATATGGATTGGTATTGCATCAACAATGCTTCATACCAAGAGAATGAAAATTCCTTATATAACTGTCGGATTTTTATTCAACATAGTATTAGGACTCATATTAGTAAATCATTATATGCATTTTGCAATCTGATCAAAAAAGGAACTGCTACGTCTTAACAGTTCCTTTTACTTTTAACGTAAAGGATGTTTTTTATGAGTGAACGTGGAGAAAAGGCAAGAGAACTGTTCAAAAAAGGCTATAACTGTGCTCAGGCCGTGCTTATAGCTTTTTCAGATGTTACAGGTTATGATGAGAAAACCTCCGCTATGATAGCCTCAGGCTTTGGTGGTGGAATGGGTAGAATGAGAGAGGTCTGTGGTGCAGTAAGCGGAATGTTCATAGTTTACAATATGCTGAACGGATACTCCGATCCCGCTGATAATGAAGGAAAAATGAAGAATTACGCTGATATTCAGAAGCTGGCAAGCGCCTTCAGGGATGAGAACGGAAGTATAATTTGCAAGGAGTTACTCGGACTTTCAAAGCCCGAAGGAACACATATTCCCGAAAAAAGAACAGAGGAATATTACAAAAAACGCCCTTGCGGAGATATTGTAAAATCCGCCGCAGATATTCTTGAAGAATTTCTTAATAACAGAGCACGAAAGGAGAAAAACATATGATAGCTTTAGTAACAGGTGCAAGCTCTGGCATAGGCAGAGAGATTGCCAAGAATCTTGCTTTAAGAGGTATAAATCTTATACTTGTTGCAAGAAGAACTGAAAGACTGATACAACTCAAAAATGAGATACAGTATAATTGTCCCGACGTAAAGGTAAAAACCATTACCGCTGATTTATCAAAGGAAAATCAGTGTATAGAGCTTTATGAAAAGCTGAAAGCCTATAATATAGATTTTCTCTTTAATAATGCAGGCTTTGGTATATACGGAAAATTTACCGAAACAGAGCTTTCGGATGAGCTTGATATGATAAACGTCAATATTAAGGCAGTTCATATTCTGACAAAGCTCTTTTTAAGGGATTTTGAAAGAAGAAATCACGGATATATTTTAAATACCGCATCTGTGGCAGGCTTTATGGCAGGCCCTCTTTTATCCACTTATTACGCCACGAAGAACTATGTAATTCAGCTTACCAAGGCTATTTACGAAGAGCTTCGAAGCGAGGGAAGCAGGGTAGTTATAAGCGTACTTTGTCCCGGTCCCGTTGATACGGAATTCAATGATGTTGCAGGTGTAAAAAAATTCAGTATGCCCTCGATGAGTGACGCTTACGTAGCAGATTATGCGGTGGACAGACTTATAGCGGGAGATCTTATGATAATTCCCGGTGTTACCACAAAGGCGGCTGTGGCAGGCTCTAAAATAGCGCCCACAAAGTTATTATTAAAAACTGTACGAACAATGCAGGAACAGAAAAATTCCTGATATGAAGAGGTTGTATGTATAAAACAGATTTTCAGAAATTAGAAGAATCTCTTAAATCCCCTGTAAACCCCGATAAACTTGTATCAAAGCAGGCAAGTGAAAGTGCGGTAAGACTTTTTGAATTTTTAAAGAGCATTTACGGAAAAAAGCATCTTTCAGGTCAGCAGTATCTTTTACGTGATGAGCTTGAGGACCTGGTTTACTATCCTCTTACAAATAAGCTCCCTGCGGTAAGAGGATATGATTTTATGGGGGTAAGCTCCTGTAAAAAGACTGACGATCAGGTGGACAGAGCAATAGAATGGGCTACCAAATGCGGCGGTATAGTTACGATGTGCTGGCATTGGTATGCTCCAACGGATATGGATGACTACAGTAAGGGCTCATCCTTCTATTATGAAACCACAAGCTATAATCATAAGACGAGCTTTGATATTTCAAGGGCAGTTACTGAAGGTACTAAAGAATACGATTTTATCATAAAGGAAATCGATATGGTGTCCGCTGAGCTTAAAAGAATGGCGGAGCTTGATATTCCTGTATTATGGCGTCCTTTACACGAGGCTAACGGAAATTGGTTCTGGTGGGGAAATCATAATGATGAACACAGAGAGGCATATAAGAAGCTGTGGTATATTATTTTCGACAGAATGGAAAACTATCATAAGCTCCCGAATTTAATATGGGTTTGGAATGGTCAGGATAAGTGTATGGAGGTTAATCCGAATACCTATGATATTTACGGCGATGATATTTATTCCCAGCTTCCATATGACCATACGTCGCAGAAGGATAGATATACCTACGGAGAGAGCATAGCTAACGGAAAAATGCTTACGCTTTCTGAATGTGGCTATATTCCTCATCCCGATGAAATGAAAAAGGATGACGTAAAATGGTTGTGGTGGTTACCCTGGTGGGGAGAATTCGTTCACGCAAGAGTTGAATATAAGCCTGTTCTCAACGAAAAGGGTTATCCCGTTATTAACGAAAAGTATATGACAGAAGATTTTCTGAAAGAGATTATGGCGCATAAAGACGTTATCTCACTTCAGGATCTGCCCTGGTGGGATGAAAATAAGTATACTATACCTACGATACTTAAGAATAATCTTGACAGGCTATATGAACAGAATAAATAAGGAGGAGAACGATAAAATGAAGAAAATCATAGCTTTATTGCTCTTATCTGCTGTCGTTTTATGTACTGCCTGCAGTAGCGAGGGAAATAACTCTGTAAATTCATCGCAGAATAATTCCTCTGTCACGGAAAGCGTGCCTGATTCATCGGTATCAGCTGAAAATAATAATTTATCTACAGATGAGCTTTGCGATATTGTTCTGAACAGTATTGAATTTCCTGCAATGTCAAAGACAGAAATGACGGAAATGCTGGAAATGATAATGGATTTCTCAAAATACGGAATAGAAGAATACACGGTATATCAGCAGGCGATGAGCGTGCATCTTTGTGAGATTATTGTAATACGCACAAGTGACGTAAAAGCGACTACAGAGGCTCTGGAAAAGCGTAAGGACGTGCTTATCAACCAGCTTGCCTTCTATCCGGAACAGCAGGAATCGGCAAAAAATACGGTTGTAGGCAGTAAAAATAATATCTGTTATCTGATAACACATACGGATGCAAAAAATGCTGAAAAGGCTTTGCTTCAAAAGATATGAAAAACACTTGAAAAAAAGCTGATTTAGTGCTATAATAAAAAAGTTATAAACACTTTATATAAGGAAGGAATGACAAAATATGCCCGATACAATGAAGGGATTAAAGCGTACACATTATTGTGGCGAGGTTGAAGGAATCGGTAATGAGGTTACTGTTGCCGGCTTTACACAGAGAGTAAGAGATAAGGGTGGTCTTATCTTTATAGATTTAAGAGATCGTACAGGAATCGTACAGCTTGTATTTGATGATACTACAGCCGCTGAAGTTTTTGAAAAGGCAAAGCAGGTAAAGAGCGAATACGTTCTTATGGCAAAGGGACTTTTAAGACAGCGTGAAAGTGTAAATACAGAAATCAAGACAGGTAACGTGGAAGTTCTTGTTTCAGATTTAAGAATTTTATCAAAGGCACAGACACCTCCCTTTGAAATCACAAACGAAACAAAGACAAACGAAGAATTAAGACTTAAGTACAGATATCTTGATCTTCGCCGTAAGCAGTTACAGGATAATCTTATTATGCGTCACAAGATTGCAAAGAGCGCAAGAGATTATTTTTATGACAACGGATTTTTAGAGATCGAAACTCCTATGATGATGAAGTCTACTCCCGAGGGTGCAAGAGATTATCTCGTTCCTTCAAGAGTACACGAGGGCAAGTTCTATGCTCTTCCTCAGTCTCCCCAGATCTACAAGCAGCTGCTGATGATTTCAGGCTATGACAGATACATTCAGCTTGCAAGATGCTTCAGAGATGAGGACTTAAGAGCAGACAGACAGCCTGAATTTACACAGATCGACCTTGAAATGTCCTTTGTCGATATGGAGGACGTGCTGTCTATAGGTGAAGGATATGTAAAGCGTGTATTTTCCGAGGTTTTAGGTGTGGATATTACCACTCCGCTGCCGAGGCTTACATTTGAAGAGGCAATGAATCGCTACGGTTCAGACAAGCCCGACACCCGTTTCGGTATGGAAATAACCGATATTACCGACTGCGTAAGGGGATGCGGTTTTGGAGTTTTTACATCGGCAA
>JAFQUH010000162.1 GCA_017408635.1 Ruminiclostridium sp.
CCAAACCCCGTGTAATACAGAGATTGCGAGCCTTTTATTATTTTGAATTGCCACAAGATTTTATAAAGGAAATGTAGGGGGCGGCGTCCCCGACGCCCCGTTTTCATATTACACCAATCCCGCCGACAAATTTCAATTTGACATACAACCAATACGTGAAACCGCCGTTTTGCAAACCTTTATATTACACCAATATTTTTAAAGGCGGAATTGCCCGCGGCAGCAGTATGAAATACTGCGGCGCCCTTTAGGGCAATGGCTCGCCGCAACCCGCCAAAAATAAACTATCGGTATATATCATATAGAATATACCGATAGTATTTATATTTATTCTATTTTTTACGAACACTTCTTGATAGCATATTTATCATCCTCATAATAAGAGCAATCGCTATAAAGCCGATAAGACCGAGGATGATGCGGATGATCAGATGTTTTGAAATATGAAGTCCGACTATCCACAAGGCTATAAGACACAGACAGAAGATTATTGTGAATATCGCAACGCCCGTCTGTATAACGGCAAGCCTTTTGTTGCTACCGGTTATTCTTTCGCTGTCATCCCCTGCAAAAAGCTCGCCCAACGTAACCATTATCGCTCTGATTACCTTCAATCTGCATCACCTCTCTTTTGTCTTATTGTATAATTATTTGATTATATTACTTATAGTATTTCTTTTCTTGCAGGCGTATCGGCAAATTCCCACTGGTTATCGGAAATTTCGTTTCCGAAGCAGTACCTGTCACCTGCTGATATATTATATATTGTGCTTATTTATATAATATATTAAACCGTTGTTCATATTTTTACTTTTTTATGCACCAACGTATGAGCTTATAGTAGGTCCTGATAAGAAAAAAGACCATAATTCCGCCGATAACACAGACAGGAATCCTGACTACGAAGTCCTCGTGATTGATAAAGCCTATTATACAAATAGTCAATATACCGCCGTATATTACTGTAAGAATAATTGCCGCCAGTATCGTACTGCCGATAGATGAGTTTTCAGATTCAAAAACCTCCATCACCCACCACGCAAAATTACGGAATAACATACGTATACCTCCTGTCAGCTCTTTATACTATGTTCTATCTGCGCCTGCTGTTCCTTGTGAGCAGCTTCCAGTACATCTTCCCTGCAAGGAATAATGCACCTGCCGCCACAAGACCAAGCAGAATTTTAAGATACCATTCCTCACAGCTCACTACACCGATAATGCAGATTACTGCCAGACCGCAATAAAAGATCGTAAGAATCACAAAGGCTATTATCTTTACGGGTAGCAGTGTGCTTTTGGAATCTATAAGCTCCTGTGCGCCCTCAAGTATAAGCTCTCCGAAAAATTCTATTAAATCATCCATTAAAGATTTGCTTCTCCTTCAGAGTTGTCGATTCTTCTTACTGAAGTTATAACAAGGGAAAGCAGACAACAAATAACCGTAAGTGTTACCGTTACAACTGCGCTGAGCCAGAAGTTCTGCATATCAGCATCAGCCGCAGGAGTCATTATCATACCCTGAAGAGCGAAGGGATTGTACTTGTTTATATCAAAGGCATTGAGCAGAGTGGGAAGTAAGGCAGAGCCGAAATACATAACCACAACACCGATACCAGGCTTGCCTGTAGCAATACCGAAAAGGAAGTAGACTGAAATCATAAATACTAAATAGAAGGCTACACAACCGCCGCTGAAGGCTACGTTCTCAAAGGGGATAGCGTCACCGAACATAAGCTGTGAGAAAAGAGCGGTTAAAATTACTCCGACAAAGCCGAGTATACCGATAATTGCGGGGTACATAGCGAACTTGGGCACTACGTAGCCTGCAGGTGTAAGACCTGCACAGTTGGGCATGATTACAGAGCGTTTTTTCTGTTCGCCGCCTGCCGTTGCCATAAGTAACAGTGCCATAATAAGAAAGCCTTCTGCGGTAAATGACACAATACCTGTAAAGAAGCCTACGTTGGAAAGACTTCCTCCGTAAAGTGCCGCTAAGGTATCCATCATTTCTGTGATGGAGCTTACCGCCTCGTCTGCAGAAACGCCTGCCTCTGCACTCATCATCTTAAGCATATCTGCCATAATTTCTATCAGCTTATACATACCCGGGTACATCAGCGCAATACCGACTACTGCGAGAAGTATGCCCCAGAGTCTGAAGCCTCTTGTAAAGAGCTTAAGCTCTTTTTTAATTCCTGCTAAAAACATTCTTCCGTCCTCCTGTCAGCTTATTGTTTCCAGATAAATTTCTTCGAGAGTCTTACGGCTTAAGGCAAAGCTCTCGGGTACTACTCCTGCTCTTAAAAGAGCGTCAAGCACTTCCCTTGCCTTCTCCTCGCCATTCTCCTCGGGGAGTACGGGTATTGTTATTTCTCCCGTTTTTTCATCGCATTCGGGTGTGGTTCCTATAATATCGGCTACCGCCTTTACAGCTCTTTCCTTATCACCAAAGGCTGTGAAAATTATCTTCTTGCTCTTTTCCTCAAAGGACTGTCTTACCTCCTCGATATCACCCTCGACAGCCATAACGCCGTCACGGACAATACCGATTCTGTTTGCCACTCTTTCAACGTCGGAAAGAATGTGGGTACATAGTATAATAGTAGTACCTGTATTTGCAAGCTCGGTTATAATATTCATTACCTCTGCTCTGCCCTGGGGATCGAGAGCTGACGTAGGCTCGTCAAGGATAAGTAAATCGGGATTATCAAAAATAGTAGCCGCTATACCAAGACGCTGATTCATACCTCTTGAATAGCCCTTTATTCTTCTCTTGCCGCCCTCAAGCATACCTGTTAAAGTAAGTACCTCGTTTATTCTCGCCTTTACGTCACCCTTGTACTTGCAGCAAGCGGCGATATATTCGAGATATTCATAGCCATTCATATAGTCAAACATAGCAGGACTTTCAGGCAGATAGCCTATCTTTATATCCTCCTTACCGAAGGTAACCGTTCCCGTACCTTTGGGGATTATGTTTGATACTATATTCATTGTGGTGGATTTGCCACAGCCGTTCTTTCCTAAAAAGCCGTATACGTCGCCCTTATTGACGGTCATATTCAGTCCTTAAGTACCTTGAAAGCGCCGTAGCTCTTCTCTAAACTTCTGATTTTAAGCATTTTTCGTTCCTTTCTTATGGATGATTATTCAACAAGGTAAATTTTATTTACCTCAATTAACTATGATTATAGCACAATGTGGAAATATTGTCAATATGTTTTGGGTAATCTTTTTATTTTAGTTTTGGGAATTTAACCTGACGTCTTTAAGTATCAGTTAATTATACTATTTGATATATTCGTACTGAAAATCATTTTCTTACAGCCTTCGCAATAATCCGCCTGTATTTTGAATTTTGTAAGGGAATATTCGGCGTCAATCATACCCTTTCCGACGAGTCTGTCAAGCATATCGAGCTTTTCGTTTTCAGCCTCCCAGAATACCTTGCTTCTGCCGTCGCCTGATATAACGCCTTTTTTCATTTCCTTTGAGCAGTAGGGACAGATCATGATTTTTCTCCTGCAAATCTACGTTTTTTTGCTATTTCCATAAGATCCTTTTCCATCTTCAGATCCTTGGGATAAGGATAGTTCTTTTCGATTTTCTGCATTTGATTTACGTATTCCTCTGCCTTGACGTTATCCTTTTCAAGTAACAGAGCAATAACGTAATTTGTTCTGATAACCTGCGGGAAGTTCTTCATGGATTTTATAAATTTCTTTAAATCCTCATCGTAAAGCCTTGTGGCAGTTTCGGTATCATCTGCAATAAGCCTTAAATAGATTCTGTCACACAGCATAAGATTTTTATGTACTCCTGCAATTCCGTTTTCGATGGAAAGAAGATGCTCTATAGTGCTATCAGCCTTTTCAAATTCTCCCTTTAACATAAGGTAGTTACAACCGAAAACACCCAGTGCCGCAGTTATTACGTTTTTCATTTCTTCATCTGAAGGAATTTCAAACCATTCCTCCGGCATTTCATCCAGCCCCTTGCCATAAGCTAACATCTCATTCATCTTCATCTGGATGAATAAAGAACGTAAAGCAGGCTTGTTGCGGGACAGCTTTAACGCATTGTAGCCATCATTTGCGACAAGTCCTGAGTTTATCGGGATTCCGTTGGTGAGAGCAAAGGCAAAGCCAAGAAGGGACAGTATTATAAGAACGCAGGAGGCTATTGCATATTCCTTTACTATAACGGCAATAACCACTAAAGCTATGCTGAAAATAAGATTCATCAGACTGCCGCCCAGATTGTAAAGGAAAACAGGGAACTTTCCGTCCTTCATTTCAGGCGGGCTCATAAGACATTGACCGCCCGTGCCGGCAAGAGAAAGACTCTTGAAACATATCTTTTCCTCTGTTTTTATCAGCATAAGTCCGAAAATTCTGAAGGAAACAAACTTATATCCGCTTAAAAGTCCGCCCACAAGGTGTCCTGCCTCATGTACTATAACGTGAGGGATGAAGGATATCACCATCAGTACAAAGCTACCCAGCAAGAACGTAAAGCTCTGCATTGCGGTCGGGTCCTCTCCGAAGATTTTTTCTTCAAAAAATATAACCACGCCGCCCATTGCCGCACCTATAAGGGCGAATACTATAAAATATAAAGCTGAAGCGAATTTTTCAGACGCCGTCTTTTTCTTCTTCTCTTTCATTTTAAGTAGCCTTTCGTTATACTGTTTATGTGTTATATATACAGTATATACTGTTATAGATGATTTGTCAATAGGAAATTTTAAATTTTTTCAAGACATTATTTTTTCAATACTTTTTTACACCAGGTGCGTTTCTTACAATCAGGACACTTTAAGTAGCGGGTAGTTCCTCTGTGCATCGCCATCAATGCCTGCCGGAAAGTCGGAACGATTTCGTGTCCGCAGTTTTTACACTTATAAGCACCTACACTTACTTCCAGCTTTAGTGCATAAAAGCAAGGAATAAAAAACACAATACATATACCTATAATTGTAACAAGCTGCCATACCCCTTCGGGTATCAGAAATGCGGCAATCAGGATACCTGCAAACAGGGCGGTTATACTTATGATCATAATCACCCACATTGAAGTCCATACTGTCTTGTTTTTTCTCTCTAATTCCTTTGACATATCGAGTAAAAGCTGTTCATTTTTCTGATTAGTGTTTTCCATACTGATCTTCTCCCCGCTTAATAATTCATTTACGCTGATTTCAAGAATATCACATAGCTGTATCATAATAGCCGTATCGGGCATAGATTTACCCGTTTCCCATTTAGATATTGCTTTGTCAGTAATACCAAGTTTTTCTGCTAACTGTATTTGTGTTAATTTTACTTTTTTTCTGCTCTCTGCAATGAATCTACCGATTTTTATCTGATCCATAACGTACCTCCTTTATCTTCAGTATAGATCATCAGTACAATAAAATACACCCACCATTGGTTGAATGGGGAGATATAAACCAATGGTAGAGTACAAATTTCACAATGAAATCGTGCCTATGGCACGGTGAAATCAAAACCTTCGGTTTTGATGATATCGCTCCTTCGGAGCGGTTATGGAATCCTATATTTTTGAAATCGAAGATTTCAAAAATGGTCGCAGTCCTGCGGACTGCTGCCTGTGGCGGATGAAATATTTGCCTTCGGCAAATGTTGTGGTATCAATTGCCAAAGGCAATTGATGGATTTTAAATTCCGCCTTCGGCGGCGGGTAAATTAAAATTTGACGCTCCGCTCGGGGTTATTGTAGCCCCAATCCCCCTAACCCCCTTTCCCCTGAGGAAAGGGGGAAAAATGGGGGCTCGCCGCCCCTGTGCCCTGCTTGGGGCTTCGCCCCAAACCCCGTGTAATATAGAGATTGCGAGCCTTTTATTATTTTGAATTGCCGCAAGATTTTATAAAGGAAATGTAGGGGGCGACGTCCCCGACGCCCCGCATAAATTACCGCATTTTTTGATGGTGCAACCCGCCGCAAAACTACAATTTGACGGCGTGCCGCCGTGGGCAATTCCGCCTTCGGCGACGGGTCGTCAGAGTACATACCCTAAAGGATGCCGCAGTCCTTACGGACTACTCGTCGCCCCCTACATTTCCTTTATAAAATCTTGTGGCAATTCAAAATAATAAAAGGCTCGCAATCTCTGTATTACACGGGGTTTGGGGCGTAGCCCCAA
>JAFQUH010000163.1 GCA_017408635.1 Ruminiclostridium sp.
AGAGAGGACGGGGATGTGAAAAGCGAATACAACCGCATAGCAAAGGGAGCGCTCAAGGGGCTGGGCTGTGACGATACAAGAGCTGTAAACGTAACTCTCGGAGAAAACGGCAGAATGTATCTTGAAGCCTATTCGGACAAGGCATTCGGTACATCAAAGCAGGATATGGCAGGCGCAATGACGCTTGCCTTTCATAAGAATTTCGATCTGCCCGTTGTGGCAAGAGTGGGGGATAGCTATAAGCTCAGTATGTTTACGAAAACTACTTATTATTTAGACGTGGAAATTTATCAGATAAGTAAAAAAGAAGATTCGCCCTGCGGTGATTATTACGATAGCTTCATCGATAATAAAGGGAATGCCTACATCGTTCTATCCGACGGAATGGGAAGCGGAGCAAGAGCCAGAATAGATTCAGCCTTTGTCTGCGATATGCTGATAAAACTGCTTTCAGCAGGTACGGGAGAGGAGTCGGCAATAGAGATAGTAAATGCTTCCGTTATGCTTAAAAGCAGTGACGAGAGCTTTGCCACGCTGGAGCTTTGCAAGGTGGATTTATACAGCGGTGACGTGACTATCTACAAGGCGGGAAGCGCCGATACCTATATCCGTAGCGGAAAGGAATACAGACACCTTTCGGGTAGCGGACTTCCCGTCGGAGCGGAGGACGTGCCAAGCTACAAAAAATACAGCTTCAACCTGTCCTCAAAGGATATGATAATAATGACCAGCGACGGTGCAGAGCTTAACGAGGGCTGGCTTTTCAGAGAAATGGCAAGAAACGATACCGAACTTAAGGAGCTTGCCGAAAACGTTGCCCGCACGGCTAAATTTCATAGCGGCAATAAGATAAACGATGATATCTCGGTTATCGCTATGAGATTGTGCAGATAATTTCCTGAATTTTTAATAACAAAAATATTCCGATAGAAAAACTATACAATTTCTATCGGAATTTTTTGGCTAATAAAGTCAAAAAGACTAATTTAATATAAATACATTGTATATCTTGACTTTTTAGCTCTTATGCTATATAATAAAATATAGTATGGAATAATGGGGTTAAGTGTTCCCGAAAGCACAAAAAAGGAGATTTACCGATGCAGGCAAAATCTATTATTGAAAGATTAAACGAGCTGAAGATAGAGAAAAATGACAACTGGATCCAGCTTGTAAATGATATGAAAAATCATTACACCGAAGGACTCGTACCTGCCGATGTGTTTTTGAGATACTCTATAGCAGTTCTTTGCTACAATATGAACACTCTCTGGCAGGCAGAAGATGAGTTCCGTATAAAGAAGCACATCAGAAAATACATAGGAATTGCGGATGATAAGCCCTTCGTTCAGGCTTCATCCGTTAAATTCAGCTACGACGTTTATAGCGCACAGACAGAGGATTTCTCGTGCAGAATGTCAGAGCTTATCGACTTTATAAGAGAAGGCGCCGCTTTCCCCGTATCCGTAAGCTATACAAACTACTGTATGATTATGGAAAAGAAGCTGCCTTCAAAGCCCTTTGAAACGATAAGCCCTTACTATCTCGCAACGACAACGTCCTCTGATTTTTACTGTACGGGCGGTTGCGGAACAGGTGCAGAGCCCTTTACCGTAAAGGAAGAATTTGATCCTGTCACAATGAGCAGGAAAAAGATATATCGGAGAACGATTGAGCTTGAAACACAGCTTACTCCCTCCACACAGCTGACTGTAGTCAAGAAAAGCCCGGGCTTTCCCGTGGGTAAGGTCTGCGGAAGATACAAGTTCTATCCGCAGGGCAAGGGCAAGAATTTCTTTGACGGCGGTATGAGAAAGAGGGGAATGTTCAAGGCTAACACTCCCGACCTTCCGCTTATAACCTACGTTACCATCGTGTACAACAATAAGGATACCATCCTCAGATGTATGCAGAGCGTCTGGGCACAGACCTATCCCAATATCGAATATATCGTGGTTGACGGTAGCTCCACAGACGGTACGTCTGAAATCATAAAGCAGCACCTTGACAAGATAGACTACTACGTAAGACAACCTGACAAGGGTATCTATGACGCTATGAACAAGGGCATAAGCCTTGCCACAGGTCAGTTCATATGCTTTATGAACTCCGACGATACCTGCCCGCCCAATGCGGCTTACGACGTGGTGAAAAGTTATATCGAGTCACCCGCCAACGTGATATTCGGCAACGTAAAGCTCCGTACCGAAGACGGCACTCTTAAGGACATCAACGCCGCAATGCAGACGGTACTGATAAAGGATAACGTTATAAGATATCCCACTATGTATCATCAGACGGTTTACGGAGGCCGTGACGCCTTTGAAAGGACAGGCGACTTTGACCTTGCCTACAGACTGGCGGCAGACCTTAAATGGACTAACGGATGTGTCCGTTCAGGCAATATCACAATAAGAAAGATCGACAGCATCCTGGCGTACTTCTCTCTTGGCGGTGCGTCGGATACCGGCAGAGATAAGACTGCGGCAGAGGTCTCAAGACTCGTAAACGAGCTTTTCCCCCTGCTTCCTGCAGATCTATGCAATGATTTATTCTATTGCCTCAAGCGTTCCTGCAACAATACCTACAGGAGCTTTAAGCCTGTCTATAAGGCGGTAAAGAAATATCTTGCCGATAAAGACTTCAGAGAGATGTTCTATCGCACGCTGGTGTACAGTATCTACGAGGAATTCCAGTTCCTTGTAACCAGCTGGCAGGGACTTTCCTCCTACGGCAAGAACAACAGCTTTTTAGAGCAGGTACAGAGCGTTATGAAGACAGATCCTTCCTGGAAGCCCTGCGAGCATCCCGAAAAAATGGTAAAGCAGCTTTATAACAAGATATACGAGGAAAAGGAAATCATAACCGACGAAGAAATAGAGCGTCTTACAGAGCTTAAGGACGTACAGATAGATTACAGTCTTAATGCGGAGCTTTTCAGAATGAGAAACAGAGAAAAAACTCTCACTCCCGCACAGATAAGAAAGAAATATAAGAGCTTTGTAAAGGATGTCAGAAAGAGCAACGGTTCGATAAAAAGACTTGTAGAACGTGAAAAAGAAGTTTATTATAGTTGATTTGGAGAAGATCTGATGAAGAAGACGCAAAACGGAAGGGCACCCCTTCAAAGTAAGAGTAAGGGCTGCAACATAACTGAAGAATTAGAGAAATATATAGAAAAACGCAGTTTCAACAGAGTGCATACGGCAAAAACCGTTTTCGACGACAGTCCCGTATACAGATGTGACGGCGGAGTAGAATACTTCTATCAGGGAGTAAAGGAAACAAGCCCGTCAGGTCAGATAGTTACCTTCGAGGCAAGACGGGTGGTAGACAAGCCGCTTACCGATTATTGCACCCTGAAGAATATGACAAAGGAGAATCCGGGCTTCCCCGTAGGAAAGGTCTACGGCAGGTATGAGAGATATCCTCTCACCGAGGGCGACTGTGACGGAGGACTGAGAACAAAGGGTATCTACAAGAAGGATACCGCCGAAAAGCCTCTCATAACCTACGTAACGGTAGTATATAACCGCATAGGCTTATTGCCCAGATGTATGGAAAGCGTATTCAGTCAGGATTACGATAATATCGAATATATCGTAGTTGACGGCGGCTCCACCGACGGTACGTTAGAGCTTATCAAGGCACACGAGGAGCATATCGACTACTACGTTTCCCAGCGTGATAAGGGTATATACAATGCAATGAACAAGGCTATCTCCCTTGCCAGCGGCAGAGTGATATGCTTTATTAACTCCGACGACTACTGTACGGCAGGCTCCGCTACGAAGATTGCAGAAATATGCCGCAATCACGATCCCTATCTCATTATGGGACGAAGACAGTTCATAAACGATGACGATAAGATAACCGAAGAAATAGCGATGCCAAGACACCGCATCAGAAACTGTACGATGATGCCTCTTCACATCCACCACCAGTCAACCTACGCTCATAGGGATATGTTCGAGGTGCTGGGAGAATATAACGAGCAGTTCGGCTTTATAGCCGACTACCGTTGGGAGAGCAAATGCCTTACCCTTACCGACAGATACTATTTCACGGAGGAAAATCTTTCCGTGTTCTCTATCGGCGGACTTACGGGTACGTCACTCCCCATAAAGAGATGGAATGAATGGAGCAGACTCACAAAGGAAGTTTTCCCGATGCTTTCCACAGAGCAATGCGATATACTTCAGTACGGCTACCGTCATTACTGGAAATACAGCGATATCGAGGCGATGGTAAAGGCGGTAAGAGCCGAGATGGATTCCTCTCCCGAGCTTGCAAGAGCCGTTTACGAAACGGGCTGGTACGTTTCATACACCCAGCTTTTCTATCTGATGAGATATCTTAATGCCAGAAAGCTCGCTGATAAGCTGATGCCCGAGCTTATTGACGGCTTTAAGTCCCTTGGAATAGAAGTCAGCGACGATAAGGAAATGCTTCAGTATCTGGATAAGCAGACTGAAATCAGCACCGCAAAGGAAGACTACACGGAGTCCCCTGAGGATTTCAGAAGACTCTATGCCGTTAAAAAGCTCCTGAACAGCGTATATATAAAGGCTGAACAGACTACGGAGCTTGCGGCAAACCGTGGCTTCAGAGGCACCCTTGCGGTGAACAAGAAATTCCGCAATATTAAGAACGGCACGAAAAATGCCCGCAAAATGCTGAAACTCGCAAAAGCACCCTATATAGTGAAAGGAATCGGTGAATAATGTTTATACCTGTTTGTATTGACCTTATACATTTTAATAAATTCGCCCATAACTTTATGTATCAGAAGTATCTGAACATATGCAAGAAGAACGGCTGGCCGCTTATCTGCAACGACTTTTTCAGAACCTGGGAGCCTGCAAATCAGGGACAGCTCAACGGTATGATAGGCACTGGCACAAGATGGGATTTTGAATACGTGCCTTCTGAAGAAAGAGACGACGTAAAGCAGTATTTTATCCCCTCCGCCATGTTTGATGAGCTGGCAGAAAGAAAAGGCTCAAGACTTGAAGCAAGCCTTATATTCCAGAATGAGCTTTACGAACCTCTTATGGAGCTTTTCGACGGCTTCCTTCAGGATATCATGGCTAATACCGACGAAAAGATTGAGGGTATCCTCCTTCTTGAAAAGTCCATTGCAGTTATCGATACCCTTGCGGAAAAGTACGGTATACCCGTTATCTGCGGAGGTAAAGGACCTCTCCGTTCACCCTATTACATCGAAACCGCATACTTCAACTTCGGTGACGTTTACGGCACAGACGAATGCGAGCACAGATACAATCAGTTTATGAAGGAATGGAATGAGCCCTTCGAGTTCTTCACAAACGAAGAGCTGCTGGCAATCTTCCTCGACAAGACCTATCTGCCCTATCTCAAGTATTATGATGTTCCCCCGACTCTTGAAATGTCGGTAGCAGGTACATACTGCGTAATGCCTACTCTCTTCTCAAAGACTATGGCAAACGATATTGAAATAATCAGAGAGGTGCAGGAGAAATTCCCCGGTAAGTATCTGTTCAGACCTAACCCTGCAGATCCGTTTGAAGCAAAATATCACCTGCCCGACGCAGTTATAGATAAATCAGCACCCAGTCTGCTGGCTATCCTTGCAAGCAAGAGAACCGCCTCAATGGGCAGTAACATTCTCTTTGACGTTATGCTCTGGAACAGAGTATCCTGCTGCAAGACCGATCTCTTCCCCTTCGGTTTTATGTGTGAAAAGACCTACGGTGCAGAGGCTGAAAAGAAAGCTCCCGTAAGCTTCCTTAACTTCTTCTGCTTTGCATATCTTCCTCCCTTTGAGCTGGCATGGGATATAGACTATATCAGATGGCGTCTTACAAATCCCTCCGAAATGGAAATTTTCAGATACCATATGGAAAAGTTCCTCGAACAGAAGGGAATAGATACAGACTGCGTAAAGCTCTCCCAGCCTGAAAGACAGGCAACGATTCTTTCATATCTTGGTTACTCTCCCGATCTTGTTCAGGGTGAAGAAAACGTAGACTTGAAGGAATGCAGGATTTCTACCCTCACCTCCGAAAAGAGCGGCAGAACTTCGGTAGCCATCAGCAGAAAAATAAGAGAAACAAATGCAGAGGTAATTTACAAAAGCACCTTTGCTACTACAGGAAGCAATTCCGAGGTATTTTTATTCGTACCTACCGAAACAAAGAACGTAAGAATAAAGATCGACAGCTGTTACTTTGAGGATTCAAAGGGTGGTCACACCAACCCCACGATGTTCAGAGTTGCAAAGGGCGAGCGTAAGGAAAAGTTTGACCAGTTCTATAACGTAATGCCGCAGTATCGTGTAGGCGGAGCCTTCGGTAATGCCCAGACGATGACGGTAACCTGGAGATTATTAAAATCCTCCCAGCCTGCGGCACACACAGTACCCGCAACAGTACCCGCGCCTGCTACAGAGCTTCCCGCAGACGTAAAGGGAAGATTAAGACTTCTCGAGCAGATGGAAAATTCCTTCAGCTGGAAGATAACAAAGCCTTTAAGAGCGGTCAGATCAAAGTTCGGGAAAAAATAACAAAGACAGGAGCCGGCTATGAAAAAACATACTGACATCTCCCAGCAGCTTCAGGATAACGGTTCTGACAACAAGGAGCTTCTCCGCAGTCAGAAGAATCTTGAAGGACTGATTTTATTGCAGAATCAGAGTATTCAGGAAATACTGAAATATATATATCGGTTCAGCAACAGCTTTAATGAGCTGTCGGCGGAGGTTCAGTGTGTGGAGGACCGACTTTCACAACAGACCGAAAGAATCGGTGACGTTGAAGCAAAGCATATAAGCCTTGAGGCGGAAATAAAAAGCCTTAAGGAGCAGCTTGAAAAAGTAAGAGGCTACGTAGGTGACAGGCTGGATGCGGCACAGGAAAAATACCTGGCGTCCACCGACGAAGCAAAGACCGGGATTGAAAACCTTTCTCTTATGCTGACAGATATAAGCGACAGAGCCGATGATATCGGAAAGGAGCTTCAGAAAAGCTACGAGGCTATCGTTGTTGTGGACGAAAGACTTTCCAATACCGATAGCAGACTTGCAGGAACACAGAGCAATATAAGAGCCGCAATAGACGATATCGGTGGCAGAATGACGTCGGCAATATCGGAAAGCGAAAGCAACCTTTCCGAAAAGCTGAGAAGCACCGAAAAAGCTCTTTCAAAAGCCGTAAGCGAGTCAACGGATGCCGTAGGCAGAAAGACGGTATCTGCTATAGCTGAAAGCGTAGAACAAGCAGAAAAGAGCTTCTCGGATACTGTGACAAGAGCGGCAGAGGTAACCTTAGAAAAGGCAACCTCGACTATAGAAAAGGCAGAAGGTAGTCTTGCAAATGCAGTAAGAGAAGCGGCGAAGGAAGCTACCGAAATGACCGCAGAGGCTATAACGGAAAAAATAGAAAAGACCGAAGAGAGCCTTTCACAAGCTATCAGAGAATCAGCGGATGCATCGTCAGAAAAGCTGGTATCTGCAATCTCTGAGGATATCAGTAAAACCAAGACGGATATTACAGATAATATCGCCAAGGCAAAAACAGATATCGAGGCTTCGGTAAAGACCTCGGGAGCTTCGATCCATACGGATATAGACGGAGCAATAAAGAAATATTCATCGGAAAACAGCAATGCCGTGAAAACCGTACTTGCAGAGCTTTCTGCAGGCGAAAAGAGACTGGATAACAGCTTTAAGTCTGGAATGTCAAGGCTTTCCGACGTGGCAGGACAGGCCGATGAAAAGATAAAGGGTAAGATAGTCAAGGTGGAAGGTGCGGTAAGCGAGCTTTCAGGAAGGATTACCGAGGCTGAAAAATCGGTAGAAGGCAAAATGACGGCACTATCAAGCTCCACAAAGGAAATGCTTGATAATATATTTGACGATATAAGCGCCCTTAAGAGTGAAAGCGACAGACTTGCCGAAGAGATGAATAACAATTCAAATCGTGATAAGGAAAACAACAAGGCAATGCTTGACGCAATCGCCAACGATAAGAAAAACAGAAATATCCTTATCGATAAATATATCACGGGTATGTGGAATCTTGTGGGCTGTGAAGACGGCTTCTATGCCTTTGTAAGAGAACAGTATTTCACAAATAACGGCATATCCAGAAGAAACAGACTTGTATATCTGTGCCTTGAATTTGAAAAGGGCAATTACGAGCAGGTGAAGGTAGGACTTAAGGCTTACTACGATAAATTCGGTGAATCCCTCATCGAAGAATATCTGCCTCTTGCCTATATAGCCCATTCCATCGGCATAACGAATACTCTTATAGAAAAGTCGGCGGCTATTTTCTCTCATCTTGAAGAAAACAGAAAGAACGATGCCTTCTATAATTATATAAACGGCAGAAAATTTGCCGTTGTCGGCAACTCGCCTTCGATACTCGGAACGAGTGCCGGCAAGAAGATAGACTCCTGCGATGTGGTATTCAGAATGAATACCTTTGCAATGAAAAAGGAGCATAAAAAGGATATCGGCAGTAAGACAACAGCCTTCGTGGATAATGCAAACTTTGCGACGATAGACCATAAAAACCACGTTGAGTGCGATAATTACGAGCTGATATATATACCCTACGATTTCTGGCATATAGCGGTATCCCAGTTCTGCAGTCCCCAGAAATTCATAAATTCTCTTTATGAAATAATCACGGAGAAGAAAAAGACGGTATGTAGCTTTGAGCCTTCCTATTCAGCAGAGCTTAAGGAAAGACTGGGAGTGATAAGTCCCTCGGCGGGCATAATCATTCTGTGGCATATCTATAGGCGTATGGGCAGACTTGACAGAAAATGGGTATACGGCTTTACTGAAGAAATCAATGAGGATAAGATAATCCCCAATGATATGAAGGATGCAGGCGACGAAAAAAATCCCGCCATCGCAAAGGCAAATCTCGATTGCTTCAGCGAAAAGGCATCCACCAGCGCATTCTTTGTAAATACACCGATATACGGTGCAGGCGCAAGCCATAATTACAATAAGGAGCTCAGACTCCGACTTGAAATGTTCGGCGAATCCTAAAATAATAACCGTAAAGGAGAACACAATGTATATCGTTTTACTTTCAGGTGGATCAGGTAAAAGACTCTGGCCTTTATCAAACGAGCTGAGAAGCAAGCAGTATATCAAGATTCTCAGTGATGAAAAGACAGGCGAGCAATGCTCAATGGTACAGCGTGTCTGGGGACAGCTCACGGAAACGGGACTTGCAGAAACCAGCGTCGTATGTGCTTCAAAGGGACAGGTAGAAATACTGACAAGTCAGCTCGGTAAGGTGAATATCGCCATTGAGCCGGGCCGCCGTGACACCTTCCCCGCAATCGCACTTGCCTGCGCTTATTTAAAGACAAACCTCGGTGCAAGGGATGACGAAGAGGTATGCATTATCCCCGTTGATCCCTATACCGATATCACTTATTTTGAAACCCTCAAGAAGCTGGCAGGCGTGCTGAACGAATCCGGCTCGGACGTAGTGCTTATGGGCGTTGATCCCACAGAGCCCTCGTCAAAATTCGGCTATATCGTTCCCGATAAGACCTGCGACGGCTATAAGACGGTATCCTGCTTCAAGGAAAAGCCTGATACCGATACGGCTAAAAAGCTCATCGAGGATGGCGCAGTATGGAACTGCGGCGTATTCTGCACAAAGATCGGCACTATCGCAAAGCATTGCGAAAAGTACGATTTAAAGCTGGATTACGATATAGTATATGCAAACTACGAGCAGCTTCCCAAAAAGAGCTTCGACTACGAGGTGCTTGAAAACTCAAATAACTTATCCGTGGTTTCCTTCAGCGGTATGTGGAAGGATTTAGGTACCTGGAATGCTCTCGCAGAGGAAATGAAGGAAAACACCCTCGGCGAAGGCTGTCAGGATGCAAGCTGTCAGGACGTAAACGTAGTAAACGAGCTTGATATCCCCGTAGTTGCCATCGGACTCAAGGACGTTATCGCAGTTGCTTCCTTCGACGGAATACTCATTGCCGACAAGCAAAGCTCCGCAAGAGTAAAGGAAGTAGTGGACAAGTTCAATTTCGCTCCCATGTACGAGGAACGCAGATGGGGTACGATCACGGTCATTGATACCAGCGAAAAGAACGGAAAGAAGAATACCACAAGAAAAATAAAGATTTTCGAGGGCATGAATTCAAGCTATCACTATCACGAAAAGCGTGACGAGGTATGGACTATATTAAGCGGTGAGGCCGAGCTTATCGTAAACGGCATCAAGCAGCTTATAAGCGTGGGACAGGTGGTAAGAATACCATCAGGTACAAAGCATGCAGTCCGTGCAATCTCGGATATCGAATTCATTGAAATTCAGTTTGGTGAATCTATAGCCAACGATGACCTTAATCGTATAGCTATGGATTGGAATAAAATAATCTGCCGATAAAAGAAAGGAAATTTACTATGAAAAAAGCATTGATCACAGGTGTAAACGGTCAGGACGGATCTTATCTTTCCGAATTCCTGCTTGAAAAGGGCTACGAGGTACACGGTATCGTTCGCCGTTCCTCCGTTGATAAGAAGGAACGTATAGAGCATCTTATGGGTGAAAAGAACTTCCACCTCCACTACGGTGATATGACAGACTCCATAAGCCTTGTAAAGATCGTTACAGAAGTAAAGCCCGACGAAATCTACAACCTTGCGGCACAGAGCCATGTTAAGGTATCCTTTGAGGTACCCGAATACACAGCAGATGCAGACGCTGTAGGTACACTCAGAATGTTAGAGGCCATCCGTATGGCAGGCATTGAAAAGACCTGCAAGTTCTATCAGGCTTCCACCTCCGAGCTTTTCGGTAAGGTGCAGGAGATTCCCCAGAAGGAAACAACACCCTTCTACCCCTATTCTCCCTATGCTGCTGCAAAGCAGTACGCATTCTGGATCGTAAAGAACTATCGTGAAGCCTACGGCATCTTTGCGGCAAACGGTATCTTATTCAACCACGAATCCGAAAGAAGAGGCGAAACCTTCGTTACAAGAAAGATTACACTTGCAGCGGCAAACATTGCGGCAGGCAAGCAGGAAAAGCTCTATCTCGGCAACCTCGACGCACTTCGTGACTGGGGCTATGCAAAGGACTATGTAGAATGCATGTGGCTTATTCTCCAGCAGGACGAGCCCGAGGACTTCGTTATCGCAACAGGCGAACAGTATTCTGTTCGTGATTTCTGCAACCACTCCTTCAAGGTAGCAGGTATCGAACTCGAATGGCAGGGTAGCGGTGTAGACGAAAAGGGTATCGACAAGGCAACAGGTAAGGTACTCGTTGAAGTATCTCCTGACTTCTTCCGTCCCACAGACGTAGTTACACTTCTCGGTGATCCTACAAAGGCAAGAGAAAAGCTCGGCTGGAATCCCAGAAAGACCAGCTTCGAAGAATTAGTAAAGATTATGACAGAACACGATATCGAGCTTGTCAAGAAGGCGTAAGAGGTGAGCGATATGATGGAAAAAGACGCAAAAATATATATTGCAGGCCATAAGGGTATGGTCGGCTCTGCTATCGTAAGAAACCTTCAGTCAAAGGGCTATACGAATATCGTTACAAGAACCTTTGAGGAGCTTGACCTTACAAGACAGGCAGACGTAGAAAAGTTCTTTGAAGAAGAAAAGCCTGATTACGTAGTTCTTGCGGCGGCAAAGGTAGGCGGTATTTTAGCAAATAATACCTATCCCGCAGATTTCATCTGGGTAAACCTTGAGATTCAGAACAACGTTATCAAGAGTGCCTTCAATAACAAGGTAAAGAAGCTCCTGTTTTTAGGTAGCTCCTGCATCTATCCCAGAATGGCTCCCCAGCCTATGAAAGAAAGCTGCCTGCTTACAAGCGAGCTTGAAAAGACAAACGAGGCTTACGCTCTTGCGAAGATAAGCGGTCTTAAGATGTGCGAATTCTTCAACAAGCAGTACGGCACAGACTATATCAGCGTAATGCCCACAAACCTTTACGGCTTCAACGACAACTACCATCCTGAAAACAGCCACGTTCTGCCCGCTCTTATCAGAAGATTCCACGAGGCAAAGCAGAACAATGCAAGCGAGGTGGTAGTATGGGGTACAGGCAAGGTTCTTCGTGAATTCTTATACGTAGACGACCTTGCAGACGCCTGCGTATACCTTCTCAACAACTACAGCGGCAACGAAACCGTAAACATCGGTACAGGCAAGGAAGTAACCATCAGAGAGCTTGCTGAAACTGTAAAGAGAGTAGTAGGCTTTGAGGGTGAGCTGGTATTTGATACCACAAAGCCTGACGGCACACCCAGAAAGCTCCTTGACGTATCCAAGCTCACAGGTCTTGGCTGGACCTACAAGACAGAGCTTGAAGAGGGCATAAAGCTCGCATATCAGGACTTCCTTGAAAACTACGAAAATATGAGAACAGACAGATAAATTAACCGGGGGTTTTTTCAAATGGCAAACAGCGTAAGCACACTTTTCTTAAAGCAATCCTATCACGATAACTGGGAGAGCTATCTGAAAAGCATAAAAAGAAGCGACTATCCGCTATGGGATTATATCATCCTGACCGCATCAAACGAGGATCAGGCTGACGCCTACAGACAGCAGATAGAACACAGACTTTCAGAGGGACTTCTTCCTTCAAAGACCAGCTACGCTGTTATACCCGATCCCGACGGAAAACGAGTAGGCTCAGGCGGTGCAACCCTCAACGTGATGAAATACGTTTACGAACAGTGTGGTTGCACTCCCGACTGCTTCTTCGGTAAAAAAATACTCGTAATACACAGCGGCGGTGACAGTAAGAGAGTTCCCCAGTATTCAGCCTGCGGAAAGCTCTTTTCTCCCGTTCAGCACGAGCTTTTGAACGGTAGACCGTCCTCGCTCTTCGATGAATTTATAGTGGCTATGTCCTCTGTACCGCCCAGAATGAACGACGGTATGGTGGTAATGTCAGGTGACGTGCTTCTGCTTTTCAATTCTCTGCAGATAGATTTTTCAGGCAGTGGTGCGGTAATATCTATAAAGGAAGACGTAAACACAGGTAAGAATCACGGTGTATTCCTTGGCGACAAGAACGGCTACGTAGGTAGCTTCCTTCATAAGCAGTCGGTGGAAACTCTGACAAGACTCGGCGCAGTCAACGAGCAGGGAAACGTAAACATCGATACCGGTGCGGTATGGTTTTCAGGAAAACTCGTACACGCTCTCTTTTCCCTTATGCTTACCGACAATAGGCTGGATGATCAGAAATTCGATAAGTACGTAAACGAACTTGTAAGACTCTCTTTTTACGGAGATTTCCTCTATCCTTTAGCATCAGGCTCAACTCTTGAAAATTACCTTAAGGAAGCACCCGAGGGAGAATTTTCAGAGGAGCTTTCACAGTGCAGAAAGGACGTATGGAACGCCATTTCCGACTACAGATTAAAGCTCTTTTCCTTATCTCCCGCCCGCTTTATACACTTCGGTACGACAGGCGAGCTTTTACAGCTTATGGTGGAAAAGATACCCGAATACAGTTTTCTCGGCTGGGAAAATCACGTATGCTCAACTTCACAGAACGATACCGACTATTCGACCTCCGGCAGTTACATAGAAAAGGATGTCAGAATAGGTAAAAATACCTTTATAGAAAACTCCTATCTGCTTTGCGGAAGTAATATAGGAAACGGTTGCGTAATTTCCAACGTGACCATTGATAGCGAAACCGCTATACCCGATAATATCGTGCTTCATTGCATAAAGCAGAAGAACGGAAAATTCGTTGCCCGTATCTACGGCACGGGTGACAACCCCAAAAACAGCCTTAATAACGGCGGTACGTTATTTGCAAAGGCTCTGTCAGATTTTATAAGCGAAAACTCACTTTCAGAATCGGATATCTGGACCGATGAAGATAAGAGTCTTTGGAAGGCGAATATCTACAATATGTGTGATACCGTAAAGGATGCGGTTAAATACGCGCTCAACCTTTACAATATGGTAAACGGCAAGGGCGACAGACAGACGTTCCTCTCCCTTGACAGAACAAACCTCTGTGACAGCTTCAACAACGCTGACGTGGGAGAGCTTCTCTCCTGGCAGACAAAGCTCTATGAAAGAGTTATAGCCTACCGCTTTGTCCGTATGACAGAGGAGATGGCAACTCTCGACGAGGTTAAAAAGGTTTTTTCAGCAATTCCCCTTACAAATCGTCAGGTGGAAATAATAAAGCAGTATGCCGAAAAGGCGGATTTCTCCCACAGAATGAGAATGCTTTATTATCTGTCCGAAATAATGACGGGTAAAATCAGCGAGGAGCTGGAAAACGAATGCTTCAGATATCTTGAAAGCGCAATACTTTCAGTAAGCGAAAAAGAGATAGAATATAACGAAGAGCTTAAAATATGTAAGGACTCCGTTACGGTAGAATTACCGGTACGAATCAATTTCGGCGGCGGCTGGAGTGATACTCCTCCCTACTGCAACGAAAACAGTAGCACGGTACTTAATGCGGCTATAAAGTTAGACGGAAAATTCCCCGTAACTGCTACCGCTTCAAGACTTTCAAGACCTGTTATCGCCTTTGAAAGCGAGGACGCAGAATCCTATACCGAGTTTACCGACCTTTCCCAGCTTCTTGACGATCACAACCCCTTTGACTATTATTCAATACACAAGGCGGCACTCCGTGTCTGCGGTGTTATTCCCGCTGACGCAAAGGACGTTACTCTTGATAGCATCCTTGAAAGACTCGGCGGCGGCTTCAAGCTCTCTACAAAGGTCATAAATATCCCCAGAGGCTCTGGACTCGGCACAAGCTCTATACTTGCAGGTGCTTGTGTAAAGGCGCTTCATAGCTTCTTCGGACTGCCCTGCGACAGCGATACGGCAATTGACAAGGTGCTTATAATGGAGCAGATGATGTCAACGGGCGGCGGCTGGCAGGATCAGGTAGGCGGCATCGTAAACGGTATAAAGCTCCTTTCCTCCAAAAAGGGACTCCGCCAGCACATAAAGATTGAACAGGTAGAGCTTGACAAAGAGGTTTTAAAGGAGCTTCAGGAAAGATTTATAATAATCTACACGGGACAGAGAAGACTTGCAAGAAATCTCCTTCGTAACGTGGTAAAGGGTTATCTTTCAGGCAACAAGGAGATATCCGACGTTCTCTCCGATATTCAGTCAAAGGCAGTATTGATGGCGTATGAGCTTAAAAGAGGCAATATAGACGGCTTTGCACATCTTCTGACCGAGCATCTGGAATTATCCAAAAAGCTCGACGGAGGCGCAGTCAATACCTGCATAGATCATATCTTTATCGCTCTTGACGATATGCTGGAGGGTAAGATGATATGCGGAGCAGGCGGTGGCGGTTTCCTTCAGGCAGTGCTTAAGAAGGGTGTTACTCCCGAAATGGCACAGGAAAGAATAAGAGACCTTTTCCAGGACAGCGGCGTAGAGCTGTGGAATTTTGAATTTGTATAAATATAAATATCAGGCGTATATACGCCTGATATTTTTTTGTAAATAAAGCGTTTCAGACTCTTGATAAAAGCAAAAAAATATGTTAAAATATATCTTGGTATGCTATGCCCTGATTAAATTACAGAAGGCGGATTAAAATGATAACAGAGGTTTCCGAAAAGGAGCTTATGCTCCAGCGTGAATATATAGCAAAAATAAAAGAAATAAACAGCAAGCTCCCCGAAATACCCTTAGCACACGTTCATAGCTTTGGTTGTCAGCAGAATGTCAGCGACGGCGAAAAAATAAAGGGAATGCTGGCTCTTATGGGCTACGGCTTTACAAGAGAAACCGAAAATGCCGATCTCATTTTATTCAACACCTGTGCGGTAAGAGAGAATGCCGAGGACAGAGTTTTCGGTAACGTGGGCGCACTAAAAAAGCTGAAGGAAAAGAACAGAAATCTCATAATAGCGGTAGGCGGTTGTATGGTACAGCAGGAGCATATTGCGGCTAAAATGAGAAAGTCCTTTCCCCAGGTGGATATCATCTTCGGCACTCATGTAATGCATAATCTTCCACAGATGATTTATGAAAAGCTTGCAGACAGAAAAAGAACTCTTTCAATTCCTGAATGTGACGGCGTTATCGCAGAGGGACTTCCGATTAATCGTGAAAGCAAGGTAAAGGCAAGCGTACCCATTATGTACGGCTGTAACAACTTCTGTACCTACTGTATCGTACCCTTTGTACGAGGCAGAGAAAGGTCCAGAAAGCCCGAGGACGTATTCGCAGAGGTAGAAGGACTTGTAAAGGATAATTACAAGGAAATCCTGCTTTTAGGTCAGAACGTAAATTCCTACGGCAAGGAATACGACGTCAGCTTTTCCGAGCTTTTAAGAAGGCTTGACAGTATAGAGGGTGACTTCAAGATCAGTTTTATGACCTCACACCCCAAGGACTGCACCTATGAGCTTATCGATACCATAGCCGACAGTAAGCATATTTCCTACCATCTGCATCTGCCCGTTCAGTCAGGTAGCGACAGAATCTTAAAGGAAATGAACAGACACTATAACAAGGAGCATTATTTAAAGCTCGTTGAATATGCGAAAAAGCGCATACCCGACGTGGCGCTTACCACCGATATCATAGTTGGCTTTCCCGGTGAAACCTATGAGGATTTCAAAGAAACGGTAGAGCTTATGAAGACTGTGCAGTACGATAGTGCATATACCTTTATCTATAGCAGAAGAGAAGGAACAAAGGCGGCGGGTATGCCCGATCCCGTATCTGATGAAGAAAAGGGCGTATGGTTCAGGGAGCTTCTTGAAGTGCAGAACGCCATAGGCGAAAAGGCGTATGAACGCTTTATCGGAAAAACTGTAAGAGTGCTTTGCGAGGGCGTTGGCAGAACTGCCGACGGACTTATGACAGGTCATTCAAGACACGGCGTTATAGTCGATTTCAACGGTACTATGGATATGATAGGACAGTACGTGAAGGTAAAAATCACAAAATCCTGCCCCTGGGCAATCGTAGGAGAATTAGTCGGAGATACCGATTGATTATAAATTCAAACTATATTTATTTTAAAGGAGAACAGAAAAATGGACGCAATTACAGCAGCAAGAGAACTTGGTAAGGCAATTCAGGCAGACGAGCGTTATATCGCATATACTGCGGCAAAGACTGCTAACGACAACGACGAAGAGCTTCAGAATCTCATAGGCGAATTCAACCTCAAGAGACAGCAGTTAGGCCTTGAAATGAGCAAGGGTGCCGACGAAAAGGACGAAGCAAAGATTGAAGAAGCAAACAAGGAAATGCAGAGACTTTACGCTCTCATTATGCAGAACGAGCATATGGCAGATTTCACAATGGCAAAGCAGGGCATGGACAAGCTGGTAAATGATATCAATGCAATTATCGGTATGTGCTGCGACGGCGAAGATCCCGACACCTGCGAAATAAGCTCCTGCACAGGCTCCTGCGCTACCTGCGGAGGTTGCCATTGATTTTTGCAAAACTTTTAGTTTTGCAAAAATCTACGCAGATTTTTCAGAAAATCTGAAATTTTCTGAAAAACTGCTACGGGCTTGGTGCTTGTTTCGGAAAATAAGTAATTCCGGCTTTAAAATTTAAACTCATAACTAATAATTCAGATTTACCCCGAAAGGAATGAATGACTTGTCCGAAAAAAAGGAAGAAAAGCTGACTCCGATGATGCAGCAGTATATCGAAATAAAGAATAATTACAAGGACTACATCCTCTTTTACCGTCTTGGAGATTTCTACGAGATGTTTTACGAGGATGCTCTTGTAGCGTCAAAGGAGCTGGAGCTTACTCTTACGGCAAGGGCGGGTACTCCCATGTGCGGCGTACCTCATCATTCCTGCGAGGGTTATATCAAAAAGCTCATTGATAAGGGCTTTAAGGTAGCAATCTGCGAGCAGACTACCGATCCTGCCTTGTCAAAGGGACTTGTCGAAAGAGATATAGTCCGTCTTGTCAGCGCAGGTACTGTTATTGAAGCCTCTATGCTTGAAGAGGGAGTAAATAACTATATTGCCTGCATTTATGCAGGAAAAACAGGCTACGGCCTTGTCTTTGCGGATATTTCAACGGGCGAGGTACACGCCTTTGAAATCGCAAAGGGCAAAAAAGCAAGCGATGAAATAATAAACGAATTTTCAAGATACACTCCCGTTGAGCTTTTGTTCAACGAAGAATTTTTAGAGCTTGCCGAGGTACATAAATTCATCAGGGCAAGATTCAAAAAATGCTCCGCAGAGCTTTTATCCGCCGATGATTTTTCTACTGATGATACAAGTGAGATTACCACCCAGTTCGGCGGAAGCTGTGCTGACGATATAGGGCTTACCGCAAAGGAAAACGCCTTCGGTGCCTTATGTGCATTACTCCGTTATCTTTACCGTGCCCAGAGAAGCGGCGCAAAGAGATTTGTAAAGCTGACGGTACACCAGGGTGACGAGTATATGGCTTTGTCCCTTACCACAAGAAGAAATCTCGAGCTTACCGAAACAATGCGTAACGGTGACAAGAAGGGCTCTCTCTTATGGGTGCTGGATAAGACCTCCACCTCTATGGGCAGAAGAAAGCTACGACAGACTGTAGAACAGCCTCTCACCGATACTGCAAAGATAATCCGCAGACACGATGCAGTAGAGGCGCTTATAAACAATTCCTCTGCGCTCTATGATATAAAATCTGATTTAGAAAGAATATACGACCTTGAAAGACTAATGACAAGGATAGTATATAAAACCGCAAATCCCAAGGACGTATATGCCCTTGGCGTGACCTGTGCGGCTCTGCCACAGCTTAAGGCTGATTTAGAGCAGATAAGCACACAGCTTACAAACAGTCTTAATAAGAAAATAAGTCCCCTTCAGGATATAGCGGATTTAGTCCTTCGTGCAATTGCGGAGAATCCTCCTGCGCTTACAAAGGACGGCGGCTATATTGCCGACGGGTTTAACGAGGAGCTTGACAGACTCCGTAATATAACAGGCGGCGGTAAAGAACTGCTTGCCGAAATCGAAAGCAAGGAAAAGGAGCTTACCGGCATCAAGAATCTCCGTGTGGGCTATAACAGAGTTTTCGGATATTATATTGAGGTTTCAAAGGGAAACGTATCCCTTGTGCCTGACAGATACGTAAGACGCCAGACTCTCACCAACGGAGAACGCTACATAACCGACGAGCTTAAAAAGATAGAAACCGAAATACTCGGTGCAAACGATAAGATTTTAGCTCTTGAGGCGGAGATATTCTCCGAAATAAGAGAATTCATAACCCGTCACCTTGACGAGATTCAGCAGACGGCAGAAGCGGTAGCGGCGGTAGACGTGCTTTGCAGCTTTGCCGATACGTCAATAGAAAATAACTTCACAAGACCTTTTATGGCGCAGGACAGCGTAATTGACATAAAGGACGGAAGACATCCCGTGGTTGAAAAGATGGTGAACGATATCCTCTTTACTCCCAATGACGTCTACCTTGACATAAAGCAGAACCGCCTGATGATAATAACAGGTCCCAATATGTCGGGTAAATCTACCTTTATGCGTCAGGTAGCGGTAATCGTGCTTATGGCACAGATAGGTTGCTTTGTTCCCGCCTCCTATGCAAAATTAGGTGTTGTGGATAAGATATTCACAAGAGTGGGTGCCAGCGATGACTTAAGCGCAGGACAATCCACCTTTATGGTAGAGATGACTGAGGTTGCGGAGATACTTAAGGACGCCACCGCAAAGAGCCTTGTCATCCTTGACGAGATAGGCAGAGGTACCTCCACCTTTGACGGTATCTCTATAGCAAGGGCGGTAGCGGAGTATATAAATTCAAAGGCTATCGGCTGTAAGACTCTTTTTGCAACCCACTATCACGAGCTTATCTCCCTTGAAAACGAGCAGAGCGGAGTCCGTAACTTCAGCGTTAAGGTAAAGCGTAACGGTGATGATATAAAGTTCCTGCATAAGATAGTCGAGGGCGGCACGGATGAAAGCTACGGTATTCAGGTAGCGAAGCTGGCGGGACTGCCCCAGAAGGTGATAGACAGAGCAAAGGAGCTTCTTGCGGGTATGGAAAAAGCTCCGAAGATCCAGCGGGAAATGGAGCTTCGTGCTAAAGAAGAGGAAGAAATTCAGATAGATTTTGAAGCTATCGGCAGACAGAACGTAATAAATGAGATAAAGGCTCTTGACCTTGACGATATGACTCCGAGAGAAGCATATGCAAAGCTGGAAGAATTAAAGGATATGTTAGGATGACAGTAGAATTCCTTGACATAAATGAGAGGCTCCCCCTCAGGTATTCAGTAGTTGTGGCAAAGTACGGTGATAAGTGGGTGTTCTGCCGTCATAAAGACAGAAGCACCTACGAAATCCCCGGTGGTCACATCGAAGAGGGCGAAACGCCCTATGATGCGGCAAGGCGTGAGCTTTACGAAGAAACCGGAATAACAGACGCGGAAATTTTTCCTGTCTGTATTTACAGAGTGAATGACAGCGGTATGCTGTTTTATGCAAAAGCAAGTAAGCTCGGACAACTGCCTGATAGTGAGATGGCAGAGGTAATACTTGCTGATAACCTGCCGACAGAGCTTACTTATCCTATGATACAACCGTATTTATTTGAAAGAGTAAAGAAATTTTTAAAGGAAAACCAATGCCGACAATAAAATTACTTGATAAAAGCGTAGCGGAGCTTATAGCGGCAGGGGAGGTTATCGAAAGACCTTCCTCCGTTATAAAGGAGCTTATAGAAAACTCCGTTGACGCAGGTGCAAAGCACGTTACAATTGAAATAAAAAGCGGTGGCATAAGCTATATGCGTATCACCGATGACGGCTGCGGTATAGCTTTTTCCGAAATACCGACGGCTTTCCTTCGTCACGCCACAAGTAAGATAGATAAGGCGGACGATCTTGATTGTATTCGTACTATGGGCTTTCGTGGTGAGGCGCTGGCATCGGTAGCCGCCGTGGCAAAAGTCGAAATG
>JAFQUH010000164.1 GCA_017408635.1 Ruminiclostridium sp.
TAGAGGAGAATGTAGGGGGCGACGAGCAAAATTGCGACGCCCTTCAGGGCATGTCCTCGACGCCCCGCATAAAGTACCGCATTTTTGATGGTGCAACCCGTCAAACCCCAATTTGACAACCATTTTTAATCCATCAATTGCCCTCGGCAATTGATACCACAACATTTGCCGAAGGCAAATATTTCATCTGCCAAAGGCGGATTTCATCAAAACCGAAGGTTTTGATTTCACCGTGCCATAGGCACGATTTCATTTTGAAATTTGTCCCCGTCAAATTTCAATTTGACATACAACCAATATATGCCCCCTGTCGTTTTGCAAACCTTTGTATTACATCAATTGTTTTAAAGGCAGGAGCATGGATCAAACGCCACGCGTTTGGCCTGCAAGTCGGGCGGTTGAAAAGGCAATCTGCAGATTATATCCGCCGGTGTAGGCGGCGCAGTCTATTATTTCGCCTGCGAAATATAAACCATCAACTAATTTTGACTGCATGGTTTTCGGATCTATCTCCTTTACCGAAATTCCGCCGTCGGTGATTATCGCCTCTTCGATGGGGCGGAGGGATTTTACCGTAAAGGTGAGGGCTTTCAGATTTTCGATAAGCCTTTTTCTCTGCTCCTTTGTAATTACGTTTACCTTTGTTTCCGCTGAAATTCCGCTACGGGTTAAAATTTCAGGTATCAGCTTTTCAGGGAGGAGCTTTCTTAATACGTTGCTGATATTCTTGTTTTTAGCTTCTTCAAAATCCCTTAAAATTCTGGCGTCTAACTTCTTTTCGTCAAGGGCGGGCTTTAAATCTATATACAGCTTATAGCTTCCCTTCTTTACAAAAGCCGAGGCGGATAAAATCAGCGGCCCGCTGACTCCGAAATGAGTAAAAAGCATTTCTCCAAGCTCTTGATACAGAGCTTTATTTTTTTCATCCTTTAATGTGAGAGTAACGTTCTTTAAAGAAAGTCCCATCATACTTTTTGTGTCCTCTTCGGTATTTATAGGTACTAATGAGGGCTTTAATTCTGTGACAGAGTGTCCCAGCTCCTTTGCCATTTTATAGCCGTCACCGGTTGAGCCTGTGCCGGGGTAGCTTTTACCGCCTGTACAGAGGATTATTTTTTCTGCCTTGTAGATATTTTTACCGCACTTTACACCTGTAACAAAGGGCTTATCCGATGAATTATCTGTCAGAATCTTTTCTGCTCTTTCGTTTATAATTTTTACGTCAAGCTCCTTAAGTCTGTTTTTAAGGGCGTTTACGATATCAGCCGCCTTATCTGATACGGGAAAAACTCTGTTTCCACGTTCTGTTTTTAATGGAACGCCGAGCGACTCAAAAAAATCCATAACATCATATGCTGAAAACCCCGCTAATGCACTGTATAAAAATCTGCTGTTAGTGGGGATGTTTTTCATTATATTTTCATTGTCGCTGTTATTGGTGACGTTGCATCTGCCCTTACCTGTGATAAGGAGTTTTTTTCCGAGCATATCGTTACGCTCTAAAACGAGTACCTTTTCGCCGTACTCTGCGGCGGTTATAGCCGCCACCATACCTGCCGCACCGCCACCGATGATGATTACGTCAAAATTCATATCAGATATCCTTTTTATATACGTCATGCTCTTCCCAGAGGGATTCCAGCATAAGGAAGTTCTTTTCTATCTTTTCCCTGTTTTTAGAGCCTAATGCAACGATTATTGCGTTGATAAGGCTTAAGGGTGCTACAAGGGAATCGGCAAAGGATGCCATATCACTTCTTGCGATAAGAAGCTCATCGGCGTATTCGGCAAGAGGGGAAGTCATACTGTCGGTTATTGCCACAACGTTTGCGCCTCTGCTTTTTGCATAGGCGGTAGCCTTGGCGGTACTCTGGGAATAGCGGGGGAAGGAGATGGAAATAAATACGTCAGCCTCGTTTATTCTGAAAATCTGCTGATATATACCGCTGGTGCCGACTGCCTGAACAAAATGCACGTTATCGAACATAAGCTGAAAGTTATAGTCAAGGAATCTTGCAAGAATGCTGCTGCTCATAGAACCTAAAATGTAGATATTTTTTGCATTGCTTATCTTTTCAATAGCATTGTTGAAAACTGCTTCGTCGATTTCTTCAAGGGTATGACGGATTCTGTCCATATCCTGACTTAAGATATTTTTAAGCACTCCGCCGTCGCCTATACGGTCGTTGGTGATGTTTATTCTCTGTACGGCGGTGAGTCGGTTTTTCATCATTGACTGGAGAGCCTTCTGAAGCTCGGGATAACCCTCAAAGCCCATTTCTATCGCAAATCTTACTACTGTAGATTCGCTGACGCCTACCGCATTTCCGAGCTTTAAGGCTGTCATAAAGGCGGCTTTATCGTAGCTTTCAAGAATGAAATTACCGATTAATTTCTGGCTTTTGGAAAAGCTCTGCATTTTATTTTCTATTTCATTTAAAAGATCCTGCTGCATAATCCTTTTTAGTCCTTTCACAAATGAAAAGTTGTTTTCTATTATTTTACTACATATTATGGAATTTTGCAAGAGGAAGAGAGGAAAATTTCAAACGCAGGGCGTTTGACGGCGTGCCGCCGTGGGCAATTCCGCCTTTTATCAGATTGTGGGATGCATAGTCTTGTGAACGGCGGGGATAAACATTTGTGGTTGTTAAATTGTAGTTTATCGGGGAGATGTGACGGAATGAATCCCCCTGACGGCTATCGCCGCCATCCCCCTTTAGGCAAGGGGGACTTTGGTTGGTGTAGCGCCAAAAAGCCTCCCTTGCCTAAAGGGAGGTGGCAGTCCGTAAGGA
>JAFQUH010000165.1 GCA_017408635.1 Ruminiclostridium sp.
ATAGGGGTAGCCGACATAATGAGAGTATGCGGATTATTGCCCTTGCCTGTGAGAGCGGCTCTTTGTTCCACACCAAATCGATGTTGTTCATCGGCAATAACAAGCCCCAGATTAAAAAATTCCGTGTTTTTCTGAATAAGCGTCTGTGTGCCGACTACCACGTCTGCCGTACCGTCTGCTATCAGAGAGCGGATTTTTTTCTTTTCTGACGTCGTAGCAGAGCCGGTAAGAAGCTGAACGTTTATACCCAGCGGATTCAGAAAATTGCATAGAGTATCATAATGCTGCTTTGCAAGAATTTCCGTGGGAGCCATAAGGGTAGACTGATATCCGTTTACTGCCGCAAAATAACAAGTGGCGGCGGCAACGGCTGTTTTACCCGAGCCTACGTCACCCTGCAGTAGTCTGTTCATAGGAACGTTTCTCTGCATATCCCTCGTACAATCTTCAATTGCTTTTTTCTGGGCGTTTGTAGGAGTGAAGGGAAGAGAGCTATAATAAGGCTCAAGACTTTGTGCCTGCATTGTAGAGCCTGCCAGCTTCTGCTTTCTGCTTCTAAGTGATTTAAGTCCTGCCTGGAGTGTGAAAAGTTCTTCAAAGGTAAGCCTGTGCTTTGCGAGATTGTATTCTGCCTTTGTTTTAGGAAAATGAATCATTTTCAGCGCATCGCTATAGCCGATAAGTCCGTATTCCTTAAGGAATTCATTGCTGAAGCAATCCTCGAAATCAAAGCCGGAAAGGGCGTTTTTTACACAGGTTGAAATGATATTATGGGTTAAACCCTCTGTTAGACGGTATCGGGGAAGTAGCTTTACTGGTTCGTCTGCATCAATAAAAATAGGCGAGTTCATTTCCTTACGAAGAAAATCTCCCGCCGCCTTTCCGTAAAAGCAGTATTCTTTATCGAGCATCAGTCTTTTAAAAGAGTATTCGCTATTGAAAAAGGTGATAAGCATATCACCGCTTCCGTCTGAAACGATACACTTGAATATATTGACTCTTCCTCCTCTGTAGGGAGTGAGCTTTTTAGTGACTGTTGCTCTTATAACACAGCTTTCTTCGGAAATAGCTTCGCTTATCGGGACTGTATCGTTAAAATCAATATATCCTCTGGGATAATGCATAACCAGATCCATTGCCGTGTTTATACCGAGCTTTTGTAAAAGTTTAGCCCTTTTTTCGCCGACTCCCTTCACAAAGCACACAGGGAAGTCGGCAGGGTTATTATTATTGTTCATAATTTTTATTCTACTGAAATTATATAGTAGTAAACAGGCTGACCGCCGTTTACAAGCACGATTTCGATATCATCGCTTATTTTTGCTCTTAATGCTTCGTAAGCGCTCTGTGCAGTTTCGTCTGCAACGTCATTACCGTAGATAAGAGTAATGTATGAGGAATCAGACTTGATGAGCTTCTTTGTGAGCTTTACAAGAGCCTTGTTGATATCGTGTTCTACAAGAGCCAGCTTGCCGTTTTCCATAGCAAGAATCTCACCCTTCTTTATCTGTCTGCCTTCAAAGTCGCTATCTCTTACCGCATAGGTGATAGAGCCTGAACCAACTCTGTCGAGAGCCTTTGTCATTTCTACGCTGTTTGCCTTGAAATCAGCTGACTCGTCAAAGGCAAGCATAGCAGTAATACCCTGGGGGATAGTTCTTGACTGAAGAACGCATACTTTTCTGTCATTAGTAAGATTTACAGCCTGCTCTGCCGCCATAATGATATTCTTGTTGTTCGGAAGAACGAATACGTTGTGAGCGGGTGTTGCATTGATAGCTTCGAGAATATCCTCTGTTGAAGGATTCATAGTCTGACCGCCTCTTACGATTGTATCAGCGCCAAGATCCTTGAATAATTCTTCAAGACCTAAACCTGACGTAACGGCAACAAAGCCGAATTCCTTTTCAGGCTTTACGGGAGCGAGCTTCTTCTTGCTCTGCATTTCCTTCTTTGCGGTAACGCCCTTGTTCTGTTCCTTCATATTCTCAATCTTCATATTTGTGAGAGGACCGAAGGTGATACCCTTTTCGATAGCCTTACCGGGATGCTCTGTGTGAACGTGTACCTTTATAATTCCGTCATCGTCTACAACCACAACGCTGTCGCCGATAGACTCAAGATAAGCTCTGAGCTTTGTTGAATCGGACTCTGTATCGTTCTTCATAACGATGAATTCTGTGCAGTAGGTAAATTCAATATCCGCCTCATAGGAATCAGCACCTGTTGTCTTTACAGTGCTTTCCTTTGATTCTTCTCCTGCAAGACTTATCATCTTGTTTTCCTGGATTACGGAAGCCATACCCTGAAGAATTACAAGATATCCCATACCGCCTGCGTCTACAACGCCTGCCTTTTTAAGTACGGGTAATAATTCAGGTGTGCGGTCAAGAGATGCTTTTGCTTCTGTTAAAAGAACTGTAAAAAGCTCGTTGAAGGTACCGCAGTTTGCTTCCTTTGCCTTTTCAGCGGCTTCACGGGCAACTGTCAGGATAGTACCTTCTGTAGGCTTCATAACTGATTTGTATGCAGCATCAACACCCTTCTTGAGTGCTTCGCAATAATCCTCTGTAGTAGCCTCTGCCAGTCCCTTGAGTCCCTTTGAAAGACCTCTGAATAAGAGTGACAGAATAACGCCGGAGTTACCTCTTGCGCCTCTTAACATAGCTCCTGCGGCTGCCTTTGCAACCTCTTCTGCAGAAACGTTGTCGTTCATCATAGAAAGCTCTGCAACAGCATTCTTGATAGTCATTGACATATTTGTACCTGTGTCACCGTCGGGTACGGGGAATACGTTCAGCTCATCGACAGCCTCTTTGTTGTTGCAGATGTTATTTGCACCTGAAATAATAGCGTCTCTGAGTATTTTACCGCTGATCTTCAAAATGATTTACTCTCCTTGTTTTATTCTTTTCTTTTTATATCTTTACTGAATCCACAAATACGTTTACCTTTTCAACGGAAAACTCTGTTTCCTCTTCAACGGCATATCTTACCTTGTGGATAATGCTCTTTACAATGGTAGAAACGTTGACGCCGTACATAACTGTGATGTGAAGGTCAATATAGAGCTTGCCGTTCTTGAATCTTACAGTAACGCCCTTTTCAGAAAGAATGGTCTTTTCTGCGAATTTCTTGATAAAGGGAATCGGTACCTTTTCGATAAAGGTCTGCTTTACGTCGCCTGCGTTCATATCAACAACGCCGAAGCAATTTGAAACAGTTCCGCCGATAAGGGTATAGAAAAACTGCTTTGTGTAATTTATTGTGCCTAAGTGATTGTTTATACTTACCATTTGCGTTTCCTCCCGAAAACATATTATTTATTATTATACATTATTTTTGCCCTTTTTTCAAGACTTTTGCGATATAATTTAAAGAAAAAGAGAATTATATAGTAATTATCCCTTTATCAACAGGTGAACAGGTGAATATATTACTATATTTGGAAGAAATTTCAGTTTTTGCTTTTTCTGCTTTTTTGATATCTTCGAAAATCCCGAATACAACGCTACCGCTTCCGGTCATTTCAGAAGCAATTGCTCCTACTTTTATAAGCTCCGCCTTGATTTCATCTATCCTGCTATCATTATACAGCAGTGTGAAGACGTTATACGTATCAGCGCTTGCGGAAAGTATCCCTTCGTTTCTTAATTTATCGAGATATTGTAAGGTTTTATCAAAGGGGGGAGTGGGAGAACTGTCGTACATTCTGTAGGCTGTACCTGTATTGCAGAAAAAATCAGGCTGAATACATAAAAAAGCTACGTCTGTATCGGTTTTTATATATTCCATACCGCTGGTTTTCTGATTGCTATAGGAAAATATCGTGCCGCCTTTATAGCATAGCGGTACGTCTGCACCGATTTCTTCTCCGAGAGATAGTATCCTGCCTTCACTTAAGGGATTACCGAAGAGATTGTTCAGCGCAAAAAGGGTGCCTGCACCATCGACTGATGAGCCACCCATCCCTCCCATTAAGGGAACCTGCTTTATGATATCTATATCACAGCTTATATCAAAGCCTGCTCTATCGGAGAACTTTTTTGCCGCCTTGTATACTATGTTCCGTTCATCCGTCGGGATATCCTTGTTATCACAGGTTATATTACAGATGAAACGGTTGCTTTTTTCAGCGGTAACCGTAATAATATCTCCGATATCTACGCTTTGAGTTACGTTATCAAGATAATGATAGCCGTTTGGCATAATGCCGGTAATATCCAGCAGGAGATTCAGCTTTGCATATGCTTTAAGCCTTATTGTCATTGCGCAGCTCCTTCAGAAATTCGCCTATTCTCTCGATAGCTGTATTTATATGATTAAGTGAATACGCATAGGAAACTCTTATAAAGCCTTCTCCACTTTTGCCGAAGGCATCACCGGGAACTACTGCTACTCTGTGGGATTCAATAAGCTTTTCGCAGAATTCCTGGGAGGTAAGCCCGGTGCTTTTTATAGAAGGGAAGACGTAGAATGCGCCCTCGGGCTCAAAGCATTCCAGTCCCATATCGTTGAAGCCCTTTACGATAAGTCTTCTGCGAAGATCGTATTCATCACGCATTTTTGCGACGTCCTCGGCACATTCGGTAAGGGCTGTAATAGCCGCATACTGACTGACTGAGGGGGAACTCATAATTCCGTACTGATGTATCTTCAGCATCTGTCTTGTAACCTCTTCAGGAGCGGCAGAGAAGCCAAGACGCCATCCCGTCATAGAAAACGCCTTTGAAAATCCGTTTATCAGGATCGTTCTTTCTCTCATGCCCTCTATCTGAACTATAGAAACGTGCTTTTCATCACCGTAGGTAAGCTCGCTGTATATTTCATCGGACAGTATCATTATATCCGTTCCTCTTAAAACCTCAGCTATAGCTTCGAGATCCTCTCTTCTCATTACCGCACCCGTGGGGTTATTGGGGTAGGGAAGTATAAGCAGCTTTGTTTTAGGAGTGATGTGAGCCTTTAACTGCTCGGGAGTGAGCTTGAAATTGTTTTCTACCTTGGTTTCTATAGGAACGGGTACACCGTTTGCAAGAGAAACGATAGGTGAGTAGCACACAAAGCTGGGCTCAGGGATAAGCACCTCGTCACCGATGTCAACTATAGCTCTTACGGCAAGGTCGATAGCTTCAGAGCCGCCGACGGTTACGATAAGCTCTTTTTTAGGATCGTATCTTGTTTCCAGTCTGTTGTCAAGATAATCGGATATAGCTACTCTTAACTGTTCAAGTCCTGCATTTGCGGTATAGGTGGTCTTACCCTTTTCTAACGTCTTTATAGCTTCCTTTCTTATTGCCCAGGGAGTCTTGAAATCAGGCTCGCCAACGGACAAGGATATAACGTCCTTGTAGGAAGCGGCAATGTCAAAAAACTTTCTGATTCCTGAAAAAGGAATATTGGTAACCTTTTTTGACAGTATTTTATTGTAATCTATCACGGAGATACTAAGCTCCTTTCGTCTGTTTCAGAAACGAACATCTTGTCCTTTTCCTTATATCTGTGTAAAATAAAGTGAGTTGTAGCGCTGAGGACACCGTCAAGGGGTGCAAGTCTGTCAGAAACGAAGGTTGCAACCTCTCTTAAATTGGAGCCCTTTACCGTAACCGCAAGATCGTATCCGCCGCTCATAAGGTAAACGGAGGAAACCTCTTTATACTGCGCTATTTCCGCCGCAATGTCATCATATCCGCAGTTTACCGCAGGAGAAACACGCACCTCTATAAAGGCGCTTACCGCATTCTTGTCAAACTCTTCTTCGTTTATTATGGCGGCATAGCCGATGATGATACCGCTTGCTTCAAGCTCTTTCATCATATTGTTTACTTCTGCTTCTGATACGCCGAGCATAGCCGCTATCTGATCGACCGGCATACGGGCGTCCTGTCTTAAAATGTTGACGAGTTTTTCTTTCATTGTCATAGCTTTTTTCTCCTTAAGTTATATTTTAATGAATATAGGGTTTCTTTTATTAAAGAAGGTAAGCTCGGTAAAGCCGATATCCTTTGCGAGCTTTACACACTCGGCTACGCCTTTACCCAGGTCTTCGGTGCAATGAGCGTCGGAGCCTATCGTAAGTATCTTACCGCCGAGCTCTTTATAGAGATTCACATAATATGCGTCAGGCATGGATACACCAAGCTGTTGTCTTAAGCCGCTGGTATTTATTTCAATGCCCATATCATTCTTTATAAGAGTAGAGAATATTTCTTTTATTACGGGAAGATATTTATCAAGGTTTACGTCGATTCCTGATTCGCCTTTTATATAGCGTAGGGGATAAGTCAGATGACCGAGCACGTCGAATTTTCCCCATTTTGCCATCTCCAGCACTTCGTCAAAATAAAGTCCCAGCAGATAATCAGCACTCACTTTACTGTAATCCAGCTCGTAGAAGTCCTCCCATCCATCGCACATATGGAGAGAGCCGATTATAAAATCGTAATCATAGCTATCAAGCATACGGTTTGTAAGAGGCATATCCTGAAGCGGCTGACCGAGCTCAACACCATAGCTCATAGTTATCTTATCAGCATATTTTCTGCATAAAGCGGGGCATATCTCTGATGCCTTTCTTACAGGCTCTTCATAAAGATATTCTTCGTCAAAGAACTTGTTTATTTCAAGATGGTCTGTGAGAGCGTAATATTTTATACCAAGCTCACAGGCTCGCTTTACCATTTCCTCGGGTGTGTTACTGCCGTCAGGTGAGAGATTGGAATGATTGTGACAATCCATTATTATATTTTCTGTCATTTTTTATATCTTTCCTTGCCTTTGTTCTTATTTATCTGCCGAAAATTTGTGGTTATCAGCAAATTTTACACTATTCATCTTTATATTTTATCACAAAATCGAAAATTTGTCTATCACTTCTTTACATTTTATTAAAAATTGTGTATAATAGGAGCATAACAAAAATTTGTGAATTTTTAAACAAAGAAAGGAAAAATAAAAATGAGAGCAGTAGTTGCAGTTATTGGTAAGGATACGGTAGGTATTTTAGCAAAGGTCAGCACAATATGTGCAGAATGTAATGCTAACGTAATGGACGTTACACAGACAATCATGCAGGACCTTTTTGCAATGACTATGCTTATCGATATCACAAAGTGCAAGGATGAATATAATGTACTTGCAGACAGACTCAAGGAGTGCGGCGAGCAGATGGGACTCCAGATTCACGTTATGCACGAGGATATATTCAATTCAATGCACACCATATAATCAGAGATATACGGAGATATAAAAATGTTCAATTCAAAAGATATTCTTGAAACCATCAAGATGATACAGGAAGAGAATCTTGATATCCGTACTATTACAATGGGTATCTCTCTTCTTGACTGTATCGACAGCGATATAGACCGTTCCTGCGAAAAAATCTACGAAAAGATGATGAGAGTCGCAGAGCACCACGTTGAAACGGGTGAAATTATCGAAAAGCGTTACGGTATTCCGATAATCAACAAGAGATTATCCGTAACTCCTATAGCAATGCTTGCGGCAGCGGCAAAGGGCGATCCTGTAAAGTTTGCAAAGACTCTGCAGAGAGTAGCAGACGGTACAGGCGTAAACTACATAGGCGGTTATTCCGCACTTGTACAGAAGGGTTTTGCGGCTGGTGACAGAGAGCTTATCGAATCTATCCCCAGAGCGCTTGCGGAAACCTCAAACGTATGCTCTTCCGTTAATATAGGCTCTACAAGAGCAGGTATAAATATGGATGCCGTTGCTCTTATGGGAAGAATAATCAAGGAAGCGGCAGAAGCCACAAAGGATAACTTCTGCTTTGGTGCGGCAAAGATAGTAGTATTCTGCAATGCCGTTGAGGATAATCCCTTTATGGCAGGTGCATTCCACGGCGTAGGCGAAGCAGACTGCGTTCTTAACGTTGGCGTAAGTGGTCCCGGTGTAGTTCGCTCAACTCTTGCAAAAATGCCTGACGCCAATATAAGTGAAGTAGCAGAAGCTATAAAGAAGACCGCATTCAAGATTACAAGAATGGGACAGCTTGTAGGTACAGAAGCAAGCAAGATGCTTGGCATTCCCTTCGGTATCGTTGACCTTTCTTTAGCTCCTACTCCCGCAGTAGGTGATAGTGTGGCACATATTCTTGAAGAAATCGGTCTTGAAAGCTGTGGCGCACACGGAACAACGGCGGCTCTTGCAATGCTCAATGATGCCGTAAAGAAGGGCGGCGTAATGGCGTCATCCCACGTAGGCGGACTTTCAGGCGCATTCATTCCCGTATCTGAAGACGCAGGTATGATAGATGCAGTAAACTGCGGTGCACTTTCTATAGAAAAGCTCGAAGCTATGACGGCGGTATGCTCCGTTGGTCTTGATATGATAGCCATTCCCGGTGATACACCCGCAGATACTATTTCTGCTATTATCGCTGATGAAGCGGCGATCGGTATGGTAAATTCCAAGACGACTGCAGTAAGAGTAGTTCCTGCAATCGGTATGAAGGAAGGCGATACCATCGAATTCGGCGGTCTGTTCGGCACAGGCCCTGTAATGAAGCTCAGCAGCTTCTCTTCATCCAAGTTCATCTCAAGAGGCGGTAGAATCCCTGCTCCTCTTCAGAGCCTTAAAAACTGATAGAATAAATCCCCTTAAAATTCCTGAACGGATTTTAAGGGGATTTCTGTTTTTGTTAAGATTCATCTACGTTGTCAAGAACGGTTTTGACAAATTCTTCTCCTTTGTTCTTATATTTTTCGTGGGCAAAGCTTACAATTTCATCTGAAAATTCCACTATTTCTACGTTTGTAAATCCTTTTTCGTTAATGAGATAGGATTTAACGGATAAGGCGTTTTTCTTTGCCTTATATTTTGTCGCAAGCTCGGGACAATAAATAGTGCATCCTGAGGAACGGTAATAAACCGTTTCGTTATTTTCGTTAACTGTTCTGATTACGTATTGCATAGCAGACTCCTTTTGTTTTTATGAACTGATTATAAGTCATTCCATGCTTATTTTCAAGAATTTTCAGGTTTTTTGCCGTATGTCAGGGCGTGTTTTTTGTCGTAAAATTTCATGTAACTTTTTGTACGAGCGATTTTCATTATATTACAGGCGTTTGCAGAGTTGTGTAACAAAAGGTACGTAAAGTTACACAGAAAAAATTTTTTTCAAACTTCTGATTTTACTTGACATAATCCGACTTTTATATTAAACTTAAATTACAAATATTTCTGAAAGGAATTTTAAATTATGGAATTTTATGCAACGTTCTGGGCGTTAGTCCCACCACTCATTGCAATTGCACTAGCGCTAATAACCAAAGAAGTTTATAGCTCTTTGTTTGTGGGCGTGTTATTCGGAGCTCTGCTATTTGCAGGCTTCCAGCCTGAAGCAACGATGAATCAGCTTATCGAGGGCGGATTTGTTAAGGTACTTTCTGATTCGGGTAACGTGGGAATACTTATATTCCTTGTTATTTTAGGTACTATCGTTTGTCTTATGAATAAGGCGGGCGGCTCGGCAGCCTTTGGTGAATGGGCACAGGCTCACATCAAGAGCAGAGTGGGAGCACAGATTGCTACTGTTATTCTTGGTGTTCTTATCTTTATTGACGACTATTTCAACTGTCTGACAGTTGGTAGTGTTATGAAGCCTGTAGCTGTAAAGCACAGAATTTCATCCTCAAAGTTATCCTATCTTATCGACTCTACAGCAGCTCCAATATGTATTATAGCTCCGGTTTCTTCCTGGGCGGCGGCGGTTGCAGGCTTTGTAGAAAGCGACGAAAAGGGTTTATCTGTATTTTTAAGCGCTATCCCCTATAACTATTATGCACTTCTTACTCTTGTGTTCGTTGTAGGTATTATACTCATCAAGGGTGATTTTGGCGCAATGGCAAAGGCAGAGGCTTTTGCTATAAAGGGAGAAGATCCCGGTGATAACGAGGAAGACGTTGCTACAGTTCAGAATGAACGCGGTAGAGGAAAGATGTTTGATCTTATTTTCCCTATAATCATTCTTATCGCAAGCTGTGTATTCGGTATGCTTTATACGGGTGGTATCTTCCAGGGTGTAAATCTTATCGACGCTTTTGCTAACTGTTCCGCCTCTACAGGTCTTGCAATCGGCTCGTTCATTGCTCTCATTATAATAATTATCACTTATCTTATAAGAAGAGTTATTTCCTTCAAGTCATGTATGGCGTGCTTACCCGATGGCTTTAAATCGATGGTACCTGCAATACTCATCCTGACATTTGCATGGACACTTAAGGCTATGACTGACAGCCTTGGTGCAGACGTGTTTGTTGACACCTTTGTAAAACAGTACGCAGAATCCTTCAGCTTCCTGCTTCCTGCTATCATTTTCCTTATTGCAATAGGAATTTCCTTTGCAACAGGTACATCCTGGGGCACATTCGGCATCCTTATCCCCATAGTTGTAAGCCTTTTTGAAACAACAGATCCTCAGATGATGGTGATTGCTATTTCCGCTTGTATGGCAGGCTCTGTTTGCGGCGATCATTGCTCACCTATTTCAGATACAACTATTATGGCGTCTGCAGGAGCAAAATGTAAGCACGTAAGACACGTTTCTACCCAGCTTCCTTATGCGCTTATCGTTGCGGCTATTTCCTTTGTGATGTACGTTCTTGTAGCGTTTATAAGAAATCCGATCATCAGCCTTGTTATCGGTATAGCACTTACTATCGGCGCACTTTTCCTTATAAAATTCCTGCTTGATAAAAAGTCTGGTACAAAGAAGTCGGCAGAATAACATAACAGAATATGAAAAGACTGTTTTGTCGATATGGCAAAACAGTCTTTTACTTTATTCTGAAGAATTATCTGATTATATCAAAGGTATTTCAGAAGCTCGTCACGGATATCGTCCAGTCTTTTGTCCGAAAGTCCGAAATCCATTTCCTTGTAACTCCATGCGCTTCTTACAACGTTGTATTTTTCGAATACCGCATTTATGCACTTGTACCACTTCAGCGTATCCTCGGGAGACACTGTATCTATTACTCCGTATTCACCGCAGAAAAGGGAAGTGCCGTTTTCTTCCGCCGATCTGATAGCGGGGGCAAATCTCATTTCGAAGTATTCTTCACTAACTCCGCTGTCTTCAAAGGGGATTCGCTCGTTTTTGTCTATCATATCTGTCCAGTATGCGCCCTGATGTGTAAACTTTAACGGATCGTAGCAATGGAAGTTATATATTACCTTGTTATCGTAAGGTTTTTCGAGATCGGGTACAGCTTCGGGACTGTTATTCCAGTAACCGCCGACGAGAATAACAGTATCAGGAGCATATACTCTGATTCTTCTGATGCACTTTTCTATTATTCTGTTCCAGGTAGCAGAAAAGGATTTATCTGTAACCTCGTTCAATAACTCGAAAACTACTCTGTCATTCAGTTTGCCGTATCTTTTTGCAAATTCTTCCCACAACCTATAGAAACGCTCCTGAAGTACCTCACTTTCAAAGAATCCGCTTTCACTTTCGCCATAACTGTCGAAGGAATATCCTGCGGTCTTATGAAGATCGAATATAACCTTAAGATTATATTTCTCACACAGAGCAAAAGCATTGTCGATACGAACAAAACCGTCCTCCTTATAAGAGCCGTCATCATTTTCGAAAATATTATAGTCTACGGGAATTCTTACGTGATCCAGTCCCCAACCTGATATAGTTGCAAAATCCTTTTCTGTGATGAAATTATTAAGCCTGTCCTCACTGTAATCACATTGCGAAAACCATCCGCCTAGGTTTACGCCTTTATAGAATCCCATGTCTTTTAATATGTTTTTCATTTTATTTCACCTTTCGTAAGTGTTGATTGTGATTAAAGTATAGCATATAATTTTGTAAAATGATAGTATAAAATTGTTCTTTATATAAGAAATATGTTGGATGTTTTGTGCGAATATGATAAAATTGTGTTATAAAAGACAAATCTGTTATATTTTATAGGGGTGCGAAATGATATAATCAAATCAATAAATAAAACGGAGGTTTTAACTATGAACAAGGTTAAAAAGGCTTTACCATTATTATTAGCAATTACAATGATTACTGCCTGCAACAGTCAGAACGATTCTGCACAGTCTGCAACAGGTGATTCCAAGATTGAGATTCCCGAAGGACACGCTTATGCGGAATTCACAAGCGGAATGCCTGAAGGCTGGGAATGTGCGAACGGCTGGACAAACGGAAGTATGTTCAACGTTACCTGGCGAAAGGATAACGTAACGTTTGAAAACGGGAAAATGCAGCTTATAATCGATAACGACAAGACGCCAACGGGTGGTATACCTTATTCTGGCGGAGAATTCAGAAGTAAGGAGTTTTACGGCTACGGCAGATACGAGGTTTCTATGAAGCCTATAAAGAACGATGGCGTCGTTTCCTCCTTCTTTACTTATACGGGACCTTCAGACAGTAACCCCTGGGATGAGATCGATATTGAGTTTTTAGGCAAGGATACGACTATTGTCCAGTTCAATTACTTTACAAATAGCAAGGGTGAGCATGAATATATTCATAAGCTAGGCTTTGATGCCTCCGAGGATTTTCATACCTATGCTTTTGAATGGCATGAGGATAAGATAGTATGGTTTGTTGACGGAACAGAGGTTTATACTGCGACAGAAAGCATTCCCGTAACCGAAAGTAAAATTATGATGAATGCCTGGTGTGGTACCGGTGTAGACGGCTGGCTGAAGAAATTTGATGATAGTAAGATGCCTCTTACTGCCGAATATGAATGGGTAAAATTCACACCCTTTGAGTAATTACACTTTTTTACCTTTTGTATCATTTTCTTGTTGCTTTATATCTTCTTATGATGTAGAATATATATGGAGGCGATTTTATGAACGTTGAAAAAAAGCTCTCTCATATCGAGTTTTTAAACAGGGAATACAACGTGTCCCATTTATCCTACGAAAGAGAAATGGCGTTCTTTCATAGCATCAAGCAGGGCGATATTGAAGAAGCACACCGTTTGTTCGAGCCGCTTAATTCCGAGGAAATGGGTAAGCTCAGCGATGACAGTCTGAGAAATCTTAAGTATCACCTGATAATAACGGTTGCATTAATAACAAGATATTGCATAGAGGGTGGTATGGAAATGGAAACCGCCTATAATATAAGTGATATTTATATCCGCAGCATAGATAAATGTCGGGCAGAGGAAGAGATAAATATGCTTCACAGAGAGCTGGTTGACGACTACGCTCAGCGTATGAATATCATACGAAAGCAGAACAAGTATCCCAGAGTGATAACTATATGTCTAGATTATATCTACGATAATCTGCATCAGAAGATAACTCTGGAGGAGCTTTCAGAGAAGGTGAATCTCAGCCCTTCTTATCTTTCAAAGCTGTTTCATAAGGAGGTAGGACTTACTATCTCAGCATACGTCACCAAGAAGAGAATTGAGGCGGCGGAAAATATGCTTAAATTTTCGGATTATTCCTGTCTTGAAATATCCGATTATCTGTGCTTCAGTTCAGAGAGCCATTTTATAAGCATTTTCAAAAAGCATACGGGTTACACTCCAAAAAATTACAGAGAGCATTTTTTCCGTATCAGATCGTAATGTCCACGTGTTGACATTACAGGAAAAATGTGCTATAATTCCATAGGTGAAATTAATATTTCATTAAATTCAATATGGAGGAAATGCTATGAAAAAGAGATTAGCAACGTTAGTACTTTTAGCAGCAGCGGTATTTTCGCTTACCGCCTGTGGTGATGCGAACTGCAAGCACGACGGATGCAACGAAGAAATTGAGAAGGACGGCTATTGTGCGGCACACTATCTTGAGCACGCTCTTGAGGATGCGGCAAACGCTTTAGGCGGTCTGCTTGGTTAATCAGTATGTAAGAAAGGTCACTTTCCTGGTGGAAGGTGACCTTTTTGTTTTACATATTTTTTATAAAAATGAGAATAAAATGCCGTTAAAAAGTTGCATTTATCGTATTAATATGTTATAATATTTTAGTATGGATTTTTGTGTGTTCTTTTGAATGCAAAAATAAGGCAAATGCGGAAAAGGAGTGCATTATGCGTATTATCGGCATAGATCCCGGTTATGCAATAGTCGGGTATGGTGTGTTGGATTACAGCGGCGGAAAGTTCAGAGTTCTCGAGTATGGTGCCATCACAACAAATAAAGATACTCCTTTTGAAAAAAGACTTTGCGAAATACACGAGGATTATAGCTACATCCTTGATAAATGGAAGCCCGATGCACTGGCTATCGAAAGACTTTATTTCAATACCAATCAGAAAACTGCGATAGACGTAGCTCAAGCCAGAGGAATTATAGTTATGAATACGGCGTTAAGAGGTATACCGATAAACGAATATACACCTCTTCAGGTAAAGCAGGCGGTCGTAGGCTATGGTAAAGCGGTAAAAAAACAGGTGCAGGAGATGATTACAAGAATTCTTGGGCTTTCTGCGATACCTAAACCAGATGATACGGCTGACGCTCTGGCAATGGCAATATGCCATGCGCATTGTAGCGGTTCATTGCTTAATAATCTGAATCAGAAAAGATAAAACGGAGTGAATAATTTATGATATACAGCTTAAAAGGAATAGTTACGGTAACCGAACAGAATCTTGCGGTTGTCGAGTGTGGCGGAGTAGGCTACGGATGTCGCACTACAGCAAATACGCTTGCAAAAATCAGTACTGGCAAGGAAGCAACGTTATACACGTATCTGGCAGTCCGTGAGGATGCAGTAGAGCTTTTCGGGTTTGCGGATATGCAGGAGCTTAACTGTTTTAAAATGCTTATATCCGTTTCCGGAGTAGGACCTAAAGCGGCAATATCTATTCTTTCGGGGATGACTCCGCAGGCGTTTGCTCTTTGTGTAGCATCGGGAGACAGTAAATCGCTTACGACTGCACCCGGAATCGGAAAGAAGATAGCTGACAGAATCGTTCTTGAGCTTAAGGATAAGATTGCGAAGGAAAACGTTTCTTCTGTAAGTAGTGATTCTCTTATCCCTGTAGCAACGGCGTCGAATTCTGTTTCTGAAGCTATATCCGCTCTTATGGTGCTTGGTTACTCAAATGCAGAGGCTACAAAGGCTATAGCGGGAATGCCTGCTGACACGCCGACAGACGCACTTATCAAGGCGGGACTTAAAAATCTTGCAAAATTCTGATGATGTATGTTTTTGGAAGGAATTGCGTATAAATGATTGAAACAAGTAACTATGCTGAAGAATATAACGAGCCCCGTATCGTAAAGCCTGATTTTTCAGAAGAGGATACGGATGTTGAATTCAGCCTTAGACCGAAGCATCTGAACGAATATATCGGTCAGGAGCAGGTGAAGGAGAATCTTTCGGTATATATTGAAGCGGCAAGAAGAAGAAAAGAAAGCCTGGATCACGTGCTTTTGTACGGACCTCCAGGACTTGGTAAAACTACACTTGCAAATATTATCGCTAATGAAATGGGCGTTAATATAAAAATCACGTCAGGTCCTGCTATCGAAAAGCCGGGTGAACTGGCGGCACTTCTTACAGGGCTTCAGACAGGTGACGTGTTGTTTGTTGACGAGATTCACAGACTTTCCCGTCAGGTAGAGGAGATACTTTATCCGGCACTTGAAGACTGTGTGCTTGATATTATGATTGGTAAAGGCCCTTCGGCACAGTCTATAAGAGTAGATCTCAATCGTTTTACTCTTATCGGAGCAACCACAAGGGCAGGTCAGCTTACAGGTCCGCTCCGTGACAGATTCGGTGTTATAATGAGGCTTGAGCTTTATTCAGAAAAAGAGCTTTGTGATATCATAATGCGAAGTGCGGTTATACTTGCTATTCCTTGCGACCGAGAGGGTGCAATGGAGCTTGCAAGACGCTCAAGAGGTACGCCCAGAATTGCCAACAGACTTTTAAAGCGAGTAAGAGATTTTGCAGAGGTAATGGGTGACGGCAAGATAACCAAGGAAATGGCGGATATCGCACTTAACAGACTCGAGATAGATAAGCTCGGTCTTGACAGCCTTGATAAAAGATTTCTGAATATGATAATAAAAGGCTATGGCGGTGGTCCCGTCGGTCTTGAAACGTTGGCGTCTGCACTCGGAGAAGAGGCAATAACTCTCGAAGACGTATGCGAGCCGTATCTTATGCAGCTTGGCTTTATATCAAGAACACCCAGAGGCAGATGCGCTACAGAGCTTGCATATAAGCATCTCGGAATTTTAAAAGACGGACAGCACAGATTTGATTAATATAATAAAGCCTTTTATGAAAGGAAACAACTATGGGCAGATTATTCGGAACAGACGGAGCAAGAGGGGTAGCGATTACAGAACTTACCTGTGAGCTTGCAATGAAGATAGGAAGAGCGGCGGCGGTCGTTCTCGCAAACAGAGGAACAAAAAAGAATAAGGCAAGAATACTTATCGGAAAGGATACCAGAATTTCCTCGGATATTCTTGAGGCGGCGCTTATTGCAGGTATAACCTCAGTAGGTGCGGACGTGGAGCTTCTCGGAGTAGTACCTACTCCTGCGGTGGCATATCTCGTCAAGTATTATGAAGCTGATGCAGGTGTAATGATATCCGCATCTCACAACTCGGTTGAATATAACGGAATAAAGCTTTTTTCATCTACAGGCTTTAAGCTGCCTGACGAAGTTGAAAATGAGATAGAAGCTCTCGTGCTTGATAATCACGAAAGTATAAAACTTGTAAACGGTAAGGATGTAGGAAGAGTACGTACACTTTACGGTGCAATAAGCGAATATAACGAGCATATCCAGTCTACCGTTTCAGGAAAATTTCAGGGACTTCTTGTTGCAATTGATTGTGCGAATGGCAGTGCCAGTGCAACCGCAGAGGCGTTATTCTACAAGTTCGGAGCGGAGTGTATTTACATTAACAACAAGCCTGATGGATTTAACATCAACGAAAAATGCGGATCCACTCATATGGAACAGCTCGTTGAACTTGTAAAGCAGAGAGGCTGTGATGTAGGCTTTGCTTTCGATGGTGATGCAGACAGATGTCTTGCGGTTGACGAAAAGGGAAATATCGTTGATGGCGACAAGCTGATTGCAATTCTTTCACGCTATATGAAGGAAAAGGGAAAGCTGAAGAATAATACGGCGGTGGTTACAGTAATGAGTAACCTTGGCTTCCATCAGTTTATGAAAAATAACAACATAAACACGGAATGCACAAAGGTCGGCGACAGATATGTGCTTGAAAAGATGCTTGAAGGAGATTTTAATATCGGAGGAGAGCAGTCCGGACATATTATATTGCTTGATCATTGTACAACCGGTGATGGTCAGCTTACTGCCGCACAGGTGCTGGAGCTTTTATCCAAATGCAAAACTCCTCTTTCAAAGCTTGTTGAGGAAATACCTGACTTCCCCCAACTTCTGCTTAACGTAAAGATTACGGAAGATAAGAAGGGTAAATGGGATAAGTCTGCTGAGATATTAAAGGTTATCGAGC
>JAFQUH010000166.1 GCA_017408635.1 Ruminiclostridium sp.
GGATCAAACTCTTTAGTAAATTGTATATTCAGTCCGAAGACTCAATATCGTTTGATTCGCTCTGTCCTAAACGCTAACATTCTTAATGTTATTTGTCTATCCAGAATTTCTTTCGTTTTATTGAAGTTACTTCAAAGAAATCTCAAGGTAATTGTTTTAATTCTGTATTGTTCAATTTTCAAGGAACTCTCTGTCCTTTCAGCGGACAGCTTATTTATTATATCACATCTTCTCGTTCTTGTCAAGCACTTTTTTTATTTTTTTTAAAAAAGTTTTCTGAGCTTTATTTTCACTCTGTTTCGCTACGATAACCAAATCCGCTCTGACATCGTGTTTTTTCGCTCTTTTTTGACTCCCTCTCGAAGAGTGCTTATACATTATATCACGATATCCTCGGTTTGTCAACACTTTTTTTCATAAAATTTTGCATAAAAACAGCATAATTTTTCGAAGCGTCGATTGGGCATTTTGTCAATCGACACAAAATGCAGACACCCAACTACTACATATAGTACACCATTCCGGCAGTTATTATTACTGCTGAAAATAAAAACAGAGAACAATAAAAATCGTTCTCTGTCAGTTATTTACTGTTTTTCGTTATTAAGCTCGGAGATTATCTTTACAAAGCTATCAATATCATTGAAATCTTTGTAAACGGATGCAAATCGGATATACGCTACCTTATCAATAGTCTTAAGACGCTGCAATACCATTTCACCGATTTCGTAGGAAGTTACTTCACGGCGGAACTGATTTTTCAGATCCTGGACTACGTCTTCTACCATATCCTCCAGCACTACCATCTTGACGGGACGCTTTGCTGTGGCAATGGTAAGGCTCTTTATGAGCTTTTCTCTGTCGAAGGGCTCAAGAACGTTTCCCTTCTTTACAACCATAAGCGGAATATTTTCTACTATCTCATAGGTGGTAAATCTGCATTTACACTCAAGACACTCTCTTCTGCGACGGATTTTATTTTCCGCAGGACGTGAATCTATAACCTTGCTATCGTCAAATCCACATTCGGGACATTTCACAAATATCACTCTCTTTCTGTCTGATACCCTTTTATAAGTTTATTTTAACACATAAAGCTTTACATTTCAAGACTTTTAATAAAAATATTACTGTCTGTAATCGTCAAGCTTTTTCTGAAGTGCAGTCACCGAATCCTTAAGATCGTCGTAGCTTGTATAATTCTCTCTGTAAAGCTCGACTATCATAGATCCGTCGAACTTTAGTTCCTCAAGCTTTGCGAAAAGCTTTTCAAAGCAGAACTTACCCTTGCCTATAGGGAGGCAATCCCCCTTCTCGTCACAATCGCTGATATGGATGTGTGCAACCTTATCTCCTACCGCATCGAGAAAATCATAAACGTCTACCTTACTTCTTCTTGCCTGCTTGGTGTCAAGAACAAATCTGACTTCATCCCCAAGCTCTCTTGACATCTTTTTGAGGAAATCAAGCTCACAGCTCTTGCAGTAGCTGATATTTTCCTGCAATACCGTCACACCGAATTCCTGTGCCGTGCGATATAGCTTGAGATATCTTTCCAGATATCTGTCGTCTGGAACGTTGGAGCTGATTATAGCTCCGTGCAGAATAAAGAATTTCGCACCAAGCTCCGATAATCTTTCAAAGTATCTCTTATACATATCTATAAGGTAGTCGGTTCTTCTCTGATAATCGCTGAAAAGGAACAAGGACTCCATAGGAGAGGAAAAGGGATGGAAGGATTTCACGGAAATATTATAGTCGGCTATTGTTTTTCTTATATCCGCATATATTTCGCTGTCAAGCTCATCCACAGAATTTATAAATATCTCCATATTCTTTATATCTCTTATTGCAAGCTCATATAAAGCCTTTTCCGTTTCAAGCGGGTAAAGGCAGGCGGTTGAAGCTCCGATATCCATCTGTTCTCTTCCTTTCTGTAAGGTTATGAAAGCATATCCATTATAGTACCGGTAAGGCATAACACCATCGGCACAAGATAAATTATTGCTATTACTATTGAGAAAAGCGCATAAACACCTATACGGCACAGCTTTTCCGTTTTTTCTATAAGCATTTCTGCTTTATTTCTGAACACAAGCCATAAAGCCAACAATAAAGCTCCGACGATGGATATAAGAACACCCGTCTTAAAGCCCTGCGGGGAGAAGGTGAACTCTATCTCATTCTCACCCTCGTCAAGCTCTATAGCCATAAAGCCGCCGAGAGTACGGCTGATCTCCCTTTCCTTGCCGTTTACAAAGGCGGTGAAGCCTTTATCGTAAGGCACGGATAAGAAAAGATACTGTCCGCTCTTTGCGGAATTATAGCTACCCTTTATAGAAGTGCCTGCCACTTCGAGATTTGCAGATTTCTGCGGATCGAGTATCTTTCCGAGCTTTTCGTGGGAAAGGCCGTACAAACCGAAGCTGGAGCAATAGCTCTTCTTATTGAGAGAAATTTCTACAGTCACAAACTCATTCTCATAAACGCCCAGATCAAGAAGTCCGTTGGTATCCTGTCCCGGGAAGGAAAGATTTTCCTTGACTCCGTTTACGTACACGTCAAAGGTGCCGTAGATATGCTCTCTTACGTTGGTGGTCACTAAATCAAAGCAGTCGAAATAAAGCGTCTGCTTGCCCTCTACGTATATTTTATAGGTGAGGGCGGAATTTTTAGAAGCCATTTCGGGAACAAAGTGGTATTTATCCTCCAGTTTATAGAAGTGGATATTTCTTTCTCCCGTAGGCTGATATTCTGTGAACAATTCCTCCTCTGCTCCGAAAAGCTGCTCGGCGACAAACTGCTGGATATCAGCTCTTTCAGCAAGAGGAAGCTCGGGTACTGCGGATAAATCGTTATCGCTGATTATACCCAGAGGCATAAAGTATTCATTTTCAAATACCGAATAGTACTTATCTCTGTATACGGCAGGCTCTCTTGCGGTGAATTTTTCCACGGTATAGCCTACCGACATCATCGCATCGGTAAGGAGAGTACCACCGTTGCCGGTTACCTCCATCCAGTAGGACGAATAGCCCAGTCGCTTCATAGCAAACATATAATCCTCTGAAGTGAGAGAGGTATAGTGGGCGAAGGAATTATATCCAAGTCCGCCTATAAGATTTGCATCGAAATATTTATACTGTCCCTGACCGAGCTTAAGACGCCAGAATTTTTCATCGTCCTGAATTTTATCCTCAAGAACTATGGCGTTATCAAATTTGCTCGGCGTGTAGCTTGCCGCTGAAATATACACGTTGGCGTTAAAGAAGCATTCGAAGGCGGTAACCACCGACAGCATTATACAAAGCACAGGGAAAGCCAGCTTTTTAAATACACCTAACGATAATACAAGAGTATATATTGCCGCAACCACACAGGTTATGAGAAGCAGGTAGAGGAAGGATTCGGTATTACCCCAGAGCGTTGTACTGTAGCTATCCAGATTATCTCTGAAGCTGATATAATACCATACCGAAAAGCCGCAGAATGCCGCTATTATCACAAATACGGGAATAGCAAAGCGCTTTCTTGTCTTAACGGCATAATCATTCTCGTCTACGTAGCTCAGCTTCACCGCTCCGAAGCAGAGCAGCATCATTGTCGTGATATATCCGTAGCGCACAGGGAACGCCATATAGTCGCCCGTATGCCACATTTTATTTATCGGCTCAAACAGTACAGGAAGTACCGTAAGAAAGGACAGAACCACGTAGAATCTGCTTCTTGAGGTCTGCATTCTGCCGAAGAAGATAATATATATTGCAACGGCAATGCCCGTACAGAAAAGGAATGGCAGGCAGGTATCCAGCTTTGTGAATATCTGTGATTCCACAAGTCCCTTTATTATATTCTTTCCTCTTGCAGAGGAAAGGTACTGAACGAAGGACGGAAGCCATATGACCGCCGTAAGCGCCGCCGCAATTACGCAGGAAATCACAAAGCGGGGAGCAATGCCGTCTATCTCTCTTTTTCTGTTCATAAAAAGGTACAGACCAAAGAATATGACAGTAAAAATTACCACCATATAGCTGAGATAATAATTCAGCACCAGCATACCCGATAGGCAGAATATAAGTCCGCCTGTTTTCTTGTTTCTTATAAGACTTTCGAAGGAAATAAGCAGGAGCGGGAAGAAATACATCACGTCAAGCCATACCGTATTCTGATAGAAAAGCATCGCATAGCCGCTGAAGGCGTAAATTACGCTGAAAAGAGCGGCATAGAAGGGATGCAGTCTTTTATGGCAATGACGGAAATATATATTCGCCGTCACAGCACAGGTCATCATCTTGAGCATGGTCAGGATATTCATGAAATTCATTATATCCGCCTTTTCGACAAACGCCACCAGGAAACTGAAGGGGCTGGATATAAAGAACAGAAATACTCCGTAGAAATTCATACCCGAGGCATTCTGCATATTAAGGAAGAAGTTTCCCTCGCCCTCGAGAATATCCTTGAAATTGAGAAGCAGAGGTACTACCTGCTGATGCATATCGCACCACGCCAGAGTCTTATCTCCGAAGGGATACATCCCGCCCATCGCATATACGACAAGCAGAATGACCGCCACCGCCAGCGGCGGAATCATAAACGATATAATTGTAAGCGGATTTTTAAAAAAACTTTTTTTCATAATGTCTTTATCTTTTTTATATTGTGCGAAAATATACCCTTATCCGCCGTAAACGGCAAATAACCTTTAAGCAAGTAATTCCCGCCCATAAAGGCGGGAATTGTAAATTTAGCTTTTATACCATTAATTTCTTGGCATCTGTCTGGGTAGAAGCCATATCCTTCTTTGACTTCTTGTTACCCTTGTTCTTTCTCTTGTCAGCATACTTCTTGCCGAACTTTTCCTGCCAGAGCACCCACAGAGGACCTGCGAGGCAGAGAGAAGAATAGGTACCGAACACAAGACCTGCCGCCATAGGAATAGCGAAAGTCATAATAGAGGTTACGCCGCAGATAGCACATACTACGCAGATTGCGATTACCGCAAAGGCTGTAGTAAGAGTTGTGTTTATTGCACGGGTAACTGACTGTGTGATACTTAAGTTTACAAGCTCACGAAGATCCATTGATGAGCCGTAGAGATTACGGTTTTCTCTTACACGGTCATAAACAACGATGGTGTTGTTGATGGAGTTACCGAGGATTGTGAGGATAACCGCCATAAAGTTGGCGTCGATAGGGAAGCCGCAGAATACGAATACCGCATATACCATAATGATATCGTGCATAAGTGCAACCAGTGAGAACATACCTGCGGAAAGACCGCCGATGTTCTTGAAACGGAATGCGATATAGATAACCAGCAAGATAAAGGAGAATAATACCGCTACCAGACACTTTAAGAAGAACTCAAGACCTGATGTGGGATTTACGTCCTGGCTGTTTACCAGCTCCAGCTTGTTATCCTTGTAGGTTTCCTGAAGCTTGTTTGTAAGCTCTGTCTGCTTGTCCGCAGTAAGACCTTCCGCTGATGAGAAGGATACCTGAACAGTTTCCATAGTGCCGTTTACCGCACTACCTGTGATTACGTTTACCGCACCGAAGCCCTGACCTTCAACGGTGGACTTGATTGCGTTTGTATCAACCGTACCCTCATAGCTATAGGTGAGCATTGTACCACCCTTGAACTCGATGGACATATCTATGCCGAGCACGAAGGTGCCGACGATAGTTGCAATAAGGAAGATGATAGGAATGATAAAGAATATCTTTCTTTTTCCGATAAAATCAATTGACTTTTTTTCCATTATACTGCACCGCCTTCCTTTGTAGTCTTCTGCTGTGCCATAGTGGTCTGATCTTTCTTAGCGCCGTATAATGCAGGGTTTCTGAATATCTTGAAGTTTGAAAGTGAGCTTGTCATCAGTCTTGCCGCAAAGATACCGAATAAGAAGTTTAAGATTACGCCGACCATAAGTGTATAGCCGAAGGAGTAGATCGTACCCTCTGTAGAAGCGCCGAACATAAAGAATATAGGTCTTAAGATGATGGATGCAAGGCTATCGGGAGTACCGAAGGCACCCATAAGGATGATAGCAACGATAACCATTGTGATGTTGCCGTCGAATACCGCTGAGAAAGCTCTCTTATAGCCTACGGAGATAGCGCTCTGTACTGTCTTGCCTGCGTTGATTTCTTCCTTGATTCTTTCGCCTACGATTACGTTTGCGTCAACGCCCATACCTACCGCAAGGATGATACCTGCGATACCGGGGATTGTAAGTGTAAGGCTGCTTGCGAAGGGGAAGAAGCCTGAAATTGCACAGAAAGTACCTGCAACCTGTCCGATAAGACCGATTACGGCTACAACACCGGGCAGACGGTAGAAGGCAACCATAAATATTGCGATGAATGCAAAGGCAATAAGACCTGCTAAAGCCATAGCATCTCTTGCGCCTGTACCGAGTGTGGGAGAGATCGTGCTGAAGGAAGCTGTTTCGAGCTTGAAGGGTAATGCACCGCCGTTTATCTTGTTGGCAAGCTCCTGTACCTCTTCAGCTGTGAAGCTACCGCTGATAACCGCTTCGCCGTTTTCAATCTTTTCGTTTACAACTGCAACGGAAATTGCTTCGCCGTCCATATATGTGGAGATGTAGCCCTTGTTCTTTGCGAGCTTTTCAGTAGCTGCGGCAAACTTTTCCTTGCCGCTGTCCTTGAGCTTTAAGGCTACCATATACTCAAATTCTGTACTGCTTCCGCTCTTGGGAGCATACTGAGGTGTTGCACTTTCTACGTCAGAGCCTGAAATGATAAGGGGAAGGTCTTCGTAAGTGCCGCCCTCTTCCCAGGATCCATCCTGACCTTCTCTGAAGGTGAGAAGTGCAGTTTCGCCAAGCTCCTTTACAGCTTCTTCGGGATCGAAATCCTCGTCTTCAGCCTGCCAGGGGAAGCGCACGATGATCTTATCGTTGCCGTAGTCAACGTAAAGCTCATAGTCTGTGATGTTGTTTGCAACAAGTCTTGTTTCTACAATGGACTTTGCCGCTTCCAGCTCTACGTCTGTCGCATCATAATCCTCGGGAGAGGTAAAGGATACGTCAACACCGCCTCTGATATCTATACCCCAGCGAATGTCACCCACGCCTCTGATAACGGGATAGGTAAAGTCGCCATACTGGGTATGTATGCCGAAAAATACTACGCCTGTAAATGCAAGTATAAGTAATAATACTATAAAGAAAACAGGCTTTGATACTCGTTTCAATTGTTTCACTCCGTTCCTGCACAATAGTGCATAGGTTTTTATTTTTATACATTATAGTATTATACTATAAAGCTTTCAATTAGTCAAGATTTTTTCTGATTTTTCATAATTTATTCACAAATTTGTGGCTTGCAGGTATTCAATATAACCTGTTTTGCGGAAAAAATCTTTCCGGCATTCACTCTGTCAGGTGATGAATCAAAGGTAATAAAGACTCTTGACACGATTATCGGATTATGCTATAGTAAAACAGATAAAAACGGATATTTTCCGTATTTCCTATGCTATTCACGCAGGAGGTGCTTTATGAAAAAGCAGAACATGATAAAAAACAGCGGCTATAAGGCGGAGGGCTTTATAGGTCAGTATCAGAAGCTGGTGCGGGAGGTGGTTATTCCCTATCAGTATTCGGTGCTGAACGACGAGCTACCCGACGTAGAAAAAAGCCACGTCATAGATAACTTCAGAAATGCGGCGTCAGCCATAAGAGGAGAAGACGTAAAAGACGGCTTTTACGGAATGGTCTTTCAGGACAGCGACGCAGGTAAATGGATAGAGGCGGCGGCGTACTCCCTTCAGAACTGCCCTGACAAAGAACTCGAAAAAACCGTAGACGAATTTATCGATATAATAGCCGACGCCCAGGAGGAAAACGGATATCTCAATACCTGTTTCACCATAAAGGACAAGGAAAAGAGATGGACAAATCTTTTAGAGGCACACGAGCTTTATACCGCAGGTCATCTTATAGAGGGCGCCTGCGCCTACTATGAGGCTACAGGAAAAAGAAAATTCCTTGACGTTATGATAAAGAATGTAAAGCATATATATAATCATTTCGTTATAGAAAATCACGAGGGCTTCCCCGGACATCCCGAAATAGAGCTGGCACTTTTAAAGCTGTACCGCATTACAGGTGACAGGGACTGTCTTGAGCTTTGTAAGAAATTCATTGATACAAGAGGCGTCAATACCGACTTCTACAAGCAGGAAAAGGCAAAGCGTGACTGGACTGTTTGGGGTAACAACGCCGAGGATAACTATTATCAGCAGAGCAACGCTCCCGTGAGAGAACTGGAAAAGGCTACGGGACACGCGGTAAGAGCGGTATATCTTTATACTGCAATGGCTGATCTATCGGGCGAAACCGATGACGAGGAGCTTTTTGCCACTTGCGAAAGACTGTGGCAGGATATCACCGAAAGAAAGACATATATTACGGGTGCAATAGGCTCTACCGTTCACGGCGAAGCCTTCAGCACCGATTACGATCTTCCCTCCGACACCGCCTATGCGGAAACCTGTGCTTCTATCGGTCTTATGTTCTTTGCGGCAAGGATGCTTGAAAAGGAGGTAGACGGCAGATATTCCGATATGATGGAAAGAGCCTTTTACAATACCGTTCTTGCAGGAATGCAGCTTGACGGAAAGCGCTTCTTCTACGTAAATCCCCTTGAGGTAGTCCCCGGTATTTCGGGCGTTATCGCTACCCATTGGCATGCAAGACCACAGCGCCCCGGCTGGTACGGCTGTGCCTGCTGTCCTCCTAACGTAGCAAGACTTATATCCTCCTTCGGGCAATATGCCTACGGAGAAAACGAGGATACCGCCTTCTGCCATCTCTTTGCAGGCGGCAGGGTAGAATTCTCAAACGGAATGAAGCTCACCTGCGAAACAAGATATCCCTACGGCTTTGCCGTTACCTATAAAATAGAAAAGGGCGGAAAGCTGGCGGTAAGAATCCCCTCCTGGAGCGAAAGCTACCTGGTACTTCTCAATAAAAAGCCTGTCAGAACCAAAAAAATAAAAGGCTACGTATATATAGAGGTAGCCGACGGTGATACCCTTATAATCACCCTTGATGATAGCATTAAAACAAACTATCCGAATACTGTAATCCACGATCTTTCGGGTAAAGTGGCTTTATCAAGAGGTCCTCTCGTTTACTGCTTTGAGGGTGTGGATAACGATAACGACGTGTTGTCGATTGCTCTGAAAAGCGGCGGAAAAGCCATCGTTACCGAAATCGGCGATCTCCCCTGCGACAGTATCGCAATAGGAGTGGAGGCGGTAAGAAAAACCTCTCCGGCGGGACTTTATTCCTTTACACCTCCTCTTATAGAACAGATTGCCGCTGTAGGCGTCCCCTATTATATATGGGGTAACCGTGGCGAAAATCAGATGAGAGTATGGATGGATGAAATCTGACTGAATGCAGAAAATCCCGTATCGCAAAAGCGGTACGGGATTGAATTATTTATAAAAGAAATCAGAATGCGATTCTGTCCTCGATGTACTTCTTAACGTCAGCAATCGGGATTCTTTCCTGCTTCATGCTGTCACGCTCACGGACTGTTACGCAACCGTCCTCTTCACTCTCGAAGTCGTAAGTGATGCAGAAGGGAGTACCGATTTCGTCCTGTCTTCTGTATCTCTTACCGATAGCGCCTGCATCGTCAAAGTCAGTAACGAAATACTTGCTGAGCTCAGCCTGGATTTCGCCTGCCTTTTCAGAGAGCTTCTTTGATAAGGGGAGAACTGCCGCCTTGACAGGAGCAAGGTAGGGATGGAAGTGCATAACTGTACGGGTTGTACCATCCTCAAGAGTTTCCTCATCGTATGCTTCTGTAACGATGGTGAGGAATAATCTTTCAACACCGAGAGAAGGCTCAACAACGTAAGGAACGTACTTTTCGTTGGTTTCGGGATCGAAGTATTCGAGCTTCTGACCGCTGGTCTTGATGTGCTGGGTGAGGTCGTAGTCTGTTCTGTCTGCGATACCCCATAATTCGCCCCAGCCGAAGGGGAAGAGATATTCAAAGTCTGTTGTAGCCTTTGAGTAGAAGCAAAGCTCTTCGGGATCGTGGTCACGAAGTCTTAAGTTTTCTTCCTTTATACCAAGGGATAAGAGCCAGTTCTTGCAATAATCCTTCCAGAAGTAGAACCAGTCAAGGTCTGTACCGGGCTTGCAGAAGAATTCAAGCTCCATCTGTTCAAATTCTCTTACACGGAAAATAAAGTTACCGGGTGTGATTTCGTTTCTGAAGGATTTACCTATCTGTGCTACACCGAAGGGAACCTTTTTACGTGTTGTACGCTGGATATTTGCAAAGTTTACGAAGATACCCTGCGCTGTTTCGGGACGGAGGTATAATTCGCTCTTGCTATCCTCTGTTACGCCCTGGAAGGTCTTGAACATAAGGTTGAACTGTCTTATATCTGTAAAATCAGCCTTACCGCAGTTAGGACAAACGATACCCTTTTCCTTGATGAATTCTGTCATCTGCTCGTTGGACCAGCCTGCACAGTTTGTGCCGTCGAAGTCCTCGATAAGGTTATCCGCTCTGTGACGTGTCTTACAAGCCTTGCAGTCCATAAGGGGATCGGAGAATCCGCCAACGTGACCGGAAGCTACCCAAGTCTCGGGATTCATGATGATAGCCGAGTCAAGTCCTACGTTGTACTTGCATTCCTGAATGAATTTCTTTCTCCAGGCGTCCTTGATGTTTGTCTTAAGCTCAACACCCAAAGGGCCGTAGTCCCAGGTGTTTGCAAGACCGCC